>CAYNCH010000301.1:0-2940 GCA_964395815.1 uncultured Methyloversatilis sp. | reverse complement strand
GACGGCATGGACGTCGTGGATGCGATCCGCAAGGTGAAGACCGACAACAAGGGTTTCCATCAGGACGTGCCGGTCGAGGACGTCGTGATCGAGAAAGCCGAAATCGTTTCCTAACAGGCAATACCCGCCGTCCCGCCCGCGCCGACTTTTCGCATGGCCAACGCCGGGACGGCCCTCTTCGTTTCCGACCTCCACCTGTCGCCGCACGAGGCGGCGACCGCCGACCGCTTCCTCGCCTTTCTCGCCGGCCCGGCACACACTGCGGCCAGCCTGACGATCCTCGGCGATCTCTTCGACTACTGGGCCGGCGACGACGATCTGGCGGATCCCTTCAACGCACGCATCGCGGCCGCCCTGCACGAGTTGTCCGCGGCCGGAATTGAAGTGGGATTCATGGCCGGCAACCGCGACTTCCTCGTCGGCCGCAACTTCGCGGCCGCTACCGGCATCGAGCTGCTGCCCGACCCCTGCCTGCGCAACATCGCCGGCGTGCCGACGCTGCTCACCCATGGTGACACGCTGTGCACGGACGACGTCGACTACCAGCGTTTTCGTGCGCAGGTGCGCAGTCCCGAATGGCGCACGACTTTTCTGGCCCGTCCACTGGCCGAACGGCGCCGCGAGATAGCAATGCTGCGCACGCGCAGCGAGGACGAGAAGCGGCACAAACCGATGCAAATCATGGATGTCAACGCATCAGCCGTCGTCACCGCGCTCGCCGCACTCGGCGCACAGGCCATGATCCACGGCCATACCCATCGGCAGGGCCGGCATGAGCATCTCGTCGCCGGAAAATCCTGCCTGCGCTGGGTGCTTGGCGACTGGCACGCCGCACACGGCAACGCGCTCGCCTGCACGCCGCAAGGCTGCCGCTTTCTTCCTGTCGATTAACTCCATTACTTGTCACCCAGAGGTTCAAACATGCTCCGCTTCGCCTCCCGTGCCCTCGCTGCCGCGCTCTGCTGCCTTTCTCTCACCGCGCTCGCCGACGTCAAGATCGGCGTGATCGCCTCTTCCACCGGTGTGACCGCCGTGGTCGGCATCCCACAGAAGAACACCGCCGCGCTGCTGCCCGCCGAAATTGGCGGCCAGAAGGTCGAGTACATCGTCCTCGACGATGCCTCCGATCCGACCAACGCGGTGACCAATCTCAAGAAGCTGCTGACCGAGTACAAGGTCGATGCGCTGATCGGCCCGACCACGACACCCGCCGCGCTGGCGATGCTCGACTTCGTCGCCGAGGCAAAAGTGCCGCTGGTCACCACGGTGGGCTCCTCCGCTCTCGTGCTGCCGATGGACGACAAGAAGAAGTGGGTGTTCAAGACCACCCAGAACGACGACCTGATTGCCGAAGCCGTCATCGGACACATGGTCGCCGGCGGCATCAAGACGCTCGGCTTCATCGGCTTCAACGACCCCTATGGCGAAGTCTGGTACAAGGTCTTCGCACCAATGGCCGAGAGGGCCGGCCTGAAGATCGTCGCCAACGAACGTTTCACGCGCACCGATCAGTCGGTGGTCGGCCAGGCGCTCAAGATCATCACCGCCAAGCCCGATGCCGTCTTCATCGCCGCCACCGGCGGCCCGGCCGTGTTGCCGCAGGCAACGCTGCTGGAAAAAGGCTACAAAGGCAAGTTCTACCAGACGCACGGCGTGGCCACGAACGACTTCATCCGTATCGGCGGCGCGAAGGTCGAAGGCACGCTGATGGCCGGCGGCCCGATGCTGGTCGCCGACGACCTGCCCGCGAGCAACCCGATCAAGGCCGTCGCGCAGGGCTACATCAAAACCTACGAGGCAAAGTACGGCGCGGGCACCACCTCGACCTTCGGCGCCAACACTTTCGATGCCGGCCTGCTGTTGCAGCAGGCAATTCCGGTCGCACTCAAGACAGCGCAGCCGGGCAGCGCCGAATTTCGCACCGCGCTGCGCAATGCACTGGAAGAAACGCAGGAGCTTGTCGGTGCGCAGGGCATCTTCAGCATGACGCCGCAGAACCACAACGGCATGGACGCCCGCGCCCGCGTGATGATGACCGTCAAGAACGGGCGCTGGACGCTGGTGCAGTAATCACTGCGCTGCGGCGATCAGCTCGACCCGATCTTCGGCCTTGGGTACCAGGCACAGAAAGCTGTAGGGCTCGCTGCCCAGCGTCGCGTAGCTGTGCGGCACACCGGCAGGGATCAGCAGTACGTCGCCGGGTTTCGCCTCGATGATCTGCTCGCCAAGCTGTACCCGCGCCCGACCGCCCAGCACGAACTGCTCGTGCTCGACGGTATTGGTATGCAAGGGCATTGAGCCGCCGGCGGCAATGGTGAAATTGCGCATGGCGAAGTGGGGCGACTCCTCGGGGGACAGCAGCATCTTCATGCTGACGCCCTGACCGGCGGTCAGAGCGGTTGCATCGACCGACGCGATATTTCGATGAATGGTCATTTGCGCTTCCTTTCAGCAGGGGATGACGGCTTGCCCGCAAACTTTCCCGCTGGCTTGTCGGAACGGAAAGGCTTGGCGGCGCGATCCGAACGGGGTTTGTCACTGAACGCCGGCTTCCTGGAAAAGTCGGCGCTGGCAGGACGGCGGCTCCTGTCGAATCGCGGCTTCTCGCCCTCGCCGGGCCCGGCCACGCGGATCTTCAGGGGCACTTGCTTGACGCGTGTGCGCCTGAGCGTATCGAGAACGTCCGCCGGCAGTTCGGGCAGTTCGACCGTGCTGTAGTCGTCGAACAGGTTGATCTGGCCGATCAGCTTGCCGTCGATGCCGCCCTCGTTGGCGATGGCGCCGACAATCTCCTTCGGCAGCGCACCTTGATTCTTGCCCACTTCGATGCGATAGCGAATCACCGGCGCATGGCTGAAATCGCGCTTCTCGACAGGCCGCTCGCGGCGCGGACGTTCCTGCGGGTCGAAGGTCGGCGCTGGCCGAACGGCGCTTGGGGCG
>CAYNCH010000300.1:0-2943 GCA_964395815.1 uncultured Methyloversatilis sp. | reverse complement strand
ACCCTCGGCCTCGCCGGCAAGCCCGAGCACCTGCTGCGCGACATCGGCGTACCCGTCGTCAAGATCGACCGCGGCGGGCAGATCACCTACCACGGCCCCGGCCAGATCGTCTGCTACCTGCTGCTCGACCTCAAGCGGCGCGGCCTGACCGTCAAGGGTCTCGTCAATCGCATGGAGCAGGCCGTCATCGACCTGCTGGCCGGCTACGGCATCGAAGCCGCACGGCTCGAAGGCGCGCCCGGCGTGTATGTGAATGGCGCCAAGATCGCCGCGCTCGGCCTCAAAGTGAAGAACGGCTGCTGCTACCACGGCCTGTCGCTCAACGTCGCCATGGACCTAACACCCTTCGCCGCGATCAACCCCTGTGGCTACGCCGGCATGGCGGTAACGCAGCTGTCGGCTTTCACCTCGACGGCCAGCAGTGACGACGTGGCCGACGAACTGGCGAATCAATTGCGACGACAACTGTGAGACTTGACCAGAGGCTGATGCGCCGTCCCGCCAAGACCGACTTTCTGAATCGCTGCTGACGACCCTGAAGAGCCGGCCAAGCTTTCCCAGCCAACGACAGCAGTGCAGCGAAAACGGTCATTGATGAGAAAGCAAGAACCTCAGGAGGTCAATCCAGAGACTTCAACTCTTAACCGAGTTTGTATGTAACTTTGGTATCGGTGATCACAGCCTTGCCACGCCTCTGAATTTCGGTAATGAGGCCGGCCACTTCGGAATCGGTATTTGACTTCTGATGTTGCTTGAGTAGTGCCTTGATAGTACTGGTAAGTGTAGAAACTTTCCGTGGACGAGATGCACCCCTCTTTTTCAGGTCTGCCAATACAAGGTCGATGGATGGAATTGCGCCATTGACGACTGCCGGAACAGGTTTCGGAGCCGTAGTTTGTGTATTGGCGCTAGGCGCTGATGCGGTCTGGGCAGAAACGTTGCCGGGGCACTGAAAGTCACCTTTCTGGTTAAGGACAATCTGTAACTTCTCTTTGATAGATTTTGAGCCTAGTAGGTGATTGAGTGCCTTGCAGCACGCAACGCAGTTGCCATCATCGCTCGTTCCCCCATTTGCACTTGCAACTAAGTGCTCGACGGACGCTTCCGCCTTCGGTAATGGCTTCCGGCAAAAAAAGCATTGTCCCCCTTGGGAAAATAGGAGGCGGTCAAGGTGAGTGGTCATGTAGGCGCGCTGTTATTGATGTTGCTATTCATTCGGTAAGCATATCACTAACATTTTGCATTGATGGCCACCTTGAACTCCAGACTTGGTGAAAATGAATGACTTCAACCAGTCTGAAGCACTAGTTCGCTGTCCGATCCTGACCGTCTCTTGATGGCCGTTAAGCGCCGTCCCGCCAGCGCCGACTTTTCAATCAGGTGGCCGCGAACTGGATATTCACTTTTCGGCCCAAGGCAGCGGCTGCGCTGGCCAGCGTGGTCAGGGTCAGGCTGGGGTCCGTCTCGTCGAGCAGGCGATTCAAGGCTGCCCGGCTGGTGTGCATCCGCCTGGCCAACTCGGTTTTGGTGATCTGCTGCGCCTTCATTTCTTCGGCGATTTGCCAGGCGATGACGCGCTTCAAGGCCACTGCCGTCGCATCCTCAAGGATCGCCTCTTCCTGAAGGAAATCATCGAAGCTGCTGCCGATATTTTTCTTGCCCATGCTCATCTCCTTTTCAGCTGTTTCAACCTGTCCTTGGCCAGGTCGAGTTCCGGCCCCGGTGTTTTCTGCTGCTTCTTGATGAAGCCATGCAGAAGCACCATCGTTTGCCCATCGACGGCGAACAGGACGCGGGCAATGCGATTCCCCAGCCTGATTCTGACTTCCCAGATTTCCCCGCCCAGATGGCCGACCAAAGGCATGCCCAAGGGCCCGCCGAACTGGACCGTCTTGATGTCCTCGCCGATAATCTTCCGGTCGATGGCCGGCAAATCTTTCAGCCATTCGCGAACCGGTTCCGTACCCGCATCGGTACGGAAGAAGCGAACATCAAGTACAGGTTTCATATGGTGCATCGTATCAATATTGATACACACGCGCAAGCACAGCCTCACATCCGATTTCGCTTGTGAAGGTCTGTTTTAGTGCAGAAGAGTCACGGGCCGGTTGTGGCCGACCCCAGCCGTCCTGCATGCGCCGACTTTGCATTTTCCGTCAATGCGCATACCATGCGCACAGGAGGTGCTAAATGAAATCAGCTAGCCATCAAACCTTGTCGAAACGTCCGGTGAACCTGCTGTTGAGTGAGGGCAACGTGCGCGAGGCACGACGATTTACCGACAACCTGTCCGCCACGGTGGACGGGCTATTGACTGACTACATCGCGCGGCAGCGGGAGGCAGAACTTTCCCGCCAGCAACTGGGCGATGCCGTTTCAGATGCCTGGAACCGCTTCCATGCGGTGCATGGCGCCTTCGCTGACGATTATTCGACGCTATGAGCCAGTTCGACGTGCATCGCAACACGAGCCGGCACCGCGCGACGATTCCGTACGTGGTCATCGTCCAGTCCTCGTACTACGAGAAAGCGCGACGGCGTGTCGTCGTTCCTCTGGTGGCGGCCGCCGAAATTGGCAAAATCGCATCCTTGCCGGCGTCGCCCATCAATCCCGTCTTCGAGATCGAGGGTGACGAGGTCGTGCTGAATCCACTCGAAATCGTCTCGATTCCCGTCGAAGCACTGGGTGAAAAAGTCACGACGTTGTCGGAGGTGGGAGACACAATCATCGCCGCGTTGGACGAGTTGTTTTCCCGTGCCTGGCATTAACAGGAAGATTCCAATGAGCGAAAAACAGAAGGGCGAAGCCAAGACTGCCCGCATCCCCATCAAGGTCATTCCCGCCACCCCGCTGAAGAAGCCGGACTGGATCCGCGTCAAGGCCGGCAATTCGGCGGCGCGTTTCGGCGAGGTGAAAGGCATCCTGCGCGAACACGGCCTGCAC
>CAYNCH010000299.1:0-2962 GCA_964395815.1 uncultured Methyloversatilis sp. | reverse complement strand
GGGGTGACCCAGGGCCGCGCCGATGCGGTGCTGGCGGCCAGCATTTTCCATTATGGTGAATATACCGTCCGGCAGGCCAAGGAATTCATGCACGCGCAGGGCATCGAGGTACGCCTGTGAACGCCAGCAGCAAGAAATGGCTCAATGAAGTCAAGTGGGACGAGCAGGGGCTCGTGCCCGTCATCGCGCAAGATGCCGCTAGTGGCGATGTGTTGATGTTCGCCTGGATGAACCGCGAGGCTCTCGAGAAAACCGTGCAGTCCGGCGAAGCCATCTACTGGTCACGTTCGCGTCGCAAGCTTTGGCACAAGGGCGAGGAGTCCGGCCACACGCAAAAAGTGATTGAGATTCGTACCGACTGCGACAATGATGTCGTGCTGCTCAAGGTCGAACAGACCGGCGGCATCGCCTGCCATACCGGGCGACGCAGCTGCTTCTTCAACAAGCTGGGAAACAGCGGCTGGGAGGAGATCGAACCCGTTTTGAAAAATCCAGAGGACATTTACAAATGATCGATCTCGAAGTCATCCATCGCATCCAGGAAACGCTGGAAACACGCAAGGGCGCTGCGCCCGATTCTTCCTACGTGGCCAGCCTCTACGCCAAAGGCACCGACGCGATCTGCAAGAAGGTGGCCGAAGAGGCGGCCGAGACCATCATGGCCGCCAAGGATGGCGATCGCCTTCATCTGGTGCGCGAAACCTGTGACCTGTGGTTCCACAGCATGGTGCTGCTGGCGCATTTCGGCATCGGTGTGGATGACATCATGATGGAGTTCCGTCGTCGCGAGGGCATTTCCGGCATCGACGAAAAAGCCAGCCGGGGGAAGTGAATGTCAGACTGCATTTTCTGCAAGATCGTCCGTGGGGAGATTCCCTGCCGCAAGGTTTACGAGGACGATGACATGCTCGCCTTCCACGACATCAACCCGATCGCTCCGGTACACTTCATGGTGATCCCCAAGCAGCATCTCGCCTCCTTGAACGATGTGGAGGCCTGCCATGCTCCCTTGCTGGGCAGGCTATTCGCCAAGCTCGGCGAACTGGCACGCAGTCAGGGACTTACGGATGGCTTTCGCACCATCGTCAACACCGGCAGGATCGGACAGCAGGAGGTGTATCATCTTCACATCCATGTCGTCGGCGGCCCCGATCCGGTGGGCCCCATGCTGCGACGCACGCACTAATTCCGAGGAGAAAGACTGATGGGAGCTTGGAGCATTTGGCACTGGCTGATCGTGCTGGTCATCGTTTTGCTGGTGTTCGGCACCAAGAAACTGCGCAACATCGGCCAGGACCTGGGTGGAGCGGTCAAAGGTTTCAAGGATGGCATGAAAGACGGCACCCAGGGTGGTACAGCCGCCAAGCAGGTCGAGGACCAGGCCGGTACCACCATCGAGGGTGAGGCCCGCAAGGAAGAGGCCAAGTCCTGAGCGCCGGAAAGTCCTGCGCCGTCCTGCCAGCACCGACTGTTGCCTTTTCGTTAACACTGCGCCGTGTTTGATATCGGGTTTACCGAACTGATGATCATCGCCCTGGTGGGCCTGGTCGTCATCGGCCCCGAGCGACTGCCGAAGGTCGCGCGCACGGCGGGCCATCTGCTGGGGCGGTTGCAGCGCTACGTCAGCGACGTGAAGTCCGACATCAATCGTGAAATGCAGCTTGAGGATTTGAAGAAGCTGCAAACCCAGATTACCGAGCAGGCACGCGACATGGAGCGGCAGGTCAATGATCAGCTGCAGTCGGTCGAAACCTCGCTAAACCAGTCGATTCTGGCCTCGGCTGGCAAGCTGGAGGGCGAGGCACTCGAGGCCGCCAAGCCGTTCGTTCCCCCGAATTCACCCCCGCCCGCCGGCTGATGGAAGAAGGCCAGGAAAGCTTCATCTCCCACCTGATCGAGCTGCGGGATCGCCTGATTCGCGCACTGATCGCGGTGCTGGTCGTCTTTCTCGGCCTGGTGAATTGGGCACGGGACATCTACACACTGCTGGCCGCGCCGATGCTCGCCGCGCTGCCGGAAGGCGGACAAATGATCGCCACCGACGTGGCGGGTGCCTTCTTCGTGCCCATGAAGGTGACGATGATGGTCGCCTTCCTCATTACCCTTCCTTATGTGCTGTACCAGGCGTGGTCTTTCGTGGCGCCGGGTCTTTACGCCCACGAGAAGAAGCTGGCGCTTCCCCTGCTGGCAGCCAGTGTCCTGTTGTTCTTCATCGGCATGGGTTTCGCGTATTACATCGTTTTCCCGACCGTGTTCAAGTTCATCAACGCGTTCGCCCCCGAAGGTGTCGCGGTGATGACCGATATCGACAAATACCTGTCTTTCGTGCTGACCACCTTCCTGGCCTTCGGGGTGACTTTCGAAGTGCCGGTGGTGGTCATCGTCCTGGTGCGCGTCGGGCTGGTGAGCGTGGCGAAGCTCAAGGAGATCCGCCCCTACGTGATCGTCGGCGCCTTCGTCGTCGGTGCGATCTTTACCCCCCCCGATGTGCTGTCGCAGTTCATGCTGGCGGTACCGATGTGGCTGCTCTATGAACTCGGCATCCTCATGGCCCAGATGATCGGAACGAAGCCGGCGGGGGCCGCGGACGACACATACCGTCCGCTCGATGAGGCTGCGATGGAGCGCGAGCTCGATCGCGCCGAGGCCGACTCGGAAAGGAATCGGGAAGCCGGCTGAACCGCCAGGCAGTTACTGACGGGGTGGCTTCGGCCGCTTGCCGATCACGATGAGTGCTTCGACCGGCTTGCCGGCACGATTGAGTCCGAAGCCGGCTTTCTCCCCCGGCGGCAGTGCAGCGATCAGGTCCAGCATCACCTGGGCATCCTTGACTGGCTTGCCGCCGATGCTGAGGAGCACGTCGCCCGGTCTGACGCCTGCCTGGTCGGCCGGGCTGTTGCGCATCACGCCGGCGATCAGGGCGCCTTCGTCCGGCCGGACACCGAAAGATTCTGCCAACTCG
>CAYNCH010000298.1:0-2963 GCA_964395815.1 uncultured Methyloversatilis sp. | reverse complement strand
CTGCTTAAAGTCAGCAAAGGCGGGCTCAAGCAGGAGGCACCCAGCCAGTCCGAGTTTGATGGCCTGGTGCGCTCGGCCAAACGCAAACGCAAGGATGCGGCGATCCCGGGATTGGGTGACGAAAGCCGCTTCGATCTTACATACAACGCCGCACATGCCTTGGCCCTTGCGGCACTGCGCTGGCATGGCTACCGTTCCGACAACCGGATTCTCGTGTTTCAGGCACTGGCACACACTGTCGGCTTCACTCCTGCCCAGTGGCGGGTGCTGGACCGCTGCCACGCCAAACGCAATCTGGCGGAATACGAAGGCAACTTCGATGTCGACGTTCAGTTGCTGCGCGAACTGGATACCGTC
Source organism: uncultured Methyloversatilis sp. (assembly GCA_964395815.1). GTDB lineage: Bacteria > Pseudomonadota > Gammaproteobacteria > Burkholderiales > Rhodocyclaceae > Sulfuricystis. The sequence continues at coordinate 2,606 of CAYNCH010000298.1, read as the reverse complement.
GCCGGCCAGCTCGAAGCGGCGGTTGAAGCGCTCGGGCCGGTCAAACCGACCCCCTGACTGTCGTATCGCCTATGTCCTTTGCGCCCAAGTGTCTCTGCCTCGATATCGAGACTGCCGCAGATGACGCATTGGACGTTCGCAAAATCGCGGCATGGCGCCCGGATACCCACGGCCAGGTCGTCGTGCCCAATGTGGCGAAGGCACACAACATTGCCGAGCAACTCGATGCACTGACAGAGGGTGCCAGCTTCGTCGTCGGCCACAACCTGCTGCGACACGATATCCCCGTGCTGCGACAGCGCTTTCCTCAACTCAGGCTCCTTGCCCTTCCCATCGTCGACACGCTGGAACTGTCCCCGATCGCCTTTCCGCAGAATCCGTATCACAGCCTGGTAAAAGATTACAAACTGGTGCGCGATACGCACAGCGATCCGCTCAAGGACGCCCAGTTAGCCCTGAAGCTCTGGCAGGACCAATTCGATGCCTTCAAGCAGTTGGGCGAAACCTTGCCCGAGGAACTCGCCTGTCACCATTACTTGCTGACCCGCGATCCCAATACCGGTGTGGGCAGCTTCTTCGCCACCTTGCGCCGTGCGACAGCGCCTTCACCCGACGAGGTCAAGGCCGCAGCCCGTAGTCTCTTGGAAGGCAAGGTGTGTGCCACGCGGAGCGCCACCCTAATCGGAGAAGCAATTGACGATCCGGCTCGTTGCAAGCCGCTGTCCTACCTTATCGCCTGGCTGCGAGTTGCCGGCGGCAATTCGGTCATTCCTCCTTGGGTTCGGTTCCAGTACCCGGTCGTAAGAGCACTGATCCGGGAATTGCGCGAGACTCCTTGCGACGATCCTGCCTGCCACTATTGCCAGACCTACCTTGACCCGAAGAAAGAGCTTGAACGTTACTTTTGGCATTCCGCCTTCCGGCCCGAACCAACCAACGCTACAGGCGGGTCGCTGCAGGAAGACATTGTTCGTGCGGGATACTCCGGCAAATCAATTCTGGCGATCCTGCCGACGGGCGGTGGCAAGTCGATCTGCTACCAACTCCCCGCGCTTTCCCGGCATTGGCGCAACGGCGCGCTAACCATCATCATCTCGCCACTGCAATCCCTGATGAAGGACCAGGTCGACAATCTGGTCAAACTCGGCATCTACAGTGCGGCGACCCTGAATGGCCTGCTTTCGATGCCGGAGCGTCACGACGTTCTGGAAAAGGTACGACTCGGCGACGTTGGCCTCCTGCTGGTTTCTCCCGAGCAGTTCCGCAACAAGGCACTGGTGGATGCGATCCGCTATCGCGAGATCGGTGCGTGGGTTTTTGATGAAGCGCATTGCTTGTCGAAATGGGGCAACGATTTTCGGCCCGATTACCTCTACGTGTCGCGCTTCATTCGCGAACGGTACGGCAAGGAGCTGGCACCCGTTTGCTGTTTCACCGCCACAGCGAAGAAAGAAGTCGTCGCCGACCTCAAGGCCCACTTCAAGGAATCGCTGGGCCTCGAACTGGCAAGCTTCGACGGCGGCCACGAACGGGACAACCTCCATTACGAGGTGATGCCTGTCACCAAGGCCGAAAAGTTCCCCCTCATCCACCGCATACTGGAACAGGAGTTGAAGGACACACCCGGTGGCGCCATTGTGTTTGCCGCCCGACGCAAAAGCTGCGAGGAAATATCTGATTTCCTCAAGGACATGGGATGGGCCTGCGCCCATTTTCATGCCGGCCTGGAAGCTGGCCACAAGAAAGATATCCAGCAAAGCTTCATCGCCGGCGAGTTGCGCGTAATTGCAGCCACCAATGCGTTTGGTATGGGGGTGGACAAGCCAGACGTTCGCGTCGTCATTCATGCTGAAATTCCCGGCTCCCTTGAAAACTATCTGCAGGAAGCCGGCCGTGCCGGTCGTGATCGGCAGGAGTCTCGCTGCATCCTGCTTTACGACGAAGAGGATGTGGAGTCGCAGTTTGCTCTGACGGCCAAGTCGCGCCTGACGCGCCAGGACATCGCCGGCATTCTGCGCACCCTGCGACGCTATTCGGCAAAAACTCACAGCATCGACGTGGTCGTCACGCCAGGCGAGATTCTCGCCGACGAGGAACTTGAAACTTCCATCGAGGCAGAAAACCCGGATGCCGATACCAAGGTCCGCACCGCCCTTGCCTGGCTTGAGCGTGCCCGCTTTCTCGAACGCAACGAGAACCACACCCGTGTTTTCCCCGGCAGCCTGAAGGTTGGCTCGCTGGAAGATGCCAGCACGCGTCTGGCACGCGCCGATCTCTCGGATGACATGCGGCGGAAATATCTCGACCTGGTGTCAATCCTGATCAATGCCGATGATGATGAAGGTATCAGTACGGACACACTGATGCTGCAGCTTGGAATGCCCAGTGAGGAATGCACCCGCATGCTCCATCAGTTGGAAACACTGGGAATCCTGACCAACGATATATCACTGACCGTGCTACTGCGCCGCGGAGTGAAGGACGCATCAAGCGACCGAGCCGATCGGCTAAGCCGCCTCGAAGCAACGCTGCTCGACCTGCTGCCGGAACTGGCACCCGAGGCAGACGGAGGCGATTGGCAGGACATGAACCTGCGCATGGTTTGC
>CAYNCH010000297.1:0-2979 GCA_964395815.1 uncultured Methyloversatilis sp. | reverse complement strand
GCCGACTGGGACCGGCTCAATGCCGGGTTGTACGGCCGCCACCCCTTCTTCGACAGCCGCTTCAAAGAGTAAACGGGCCAGGCTCGAATAAAACTCGGCCCCGGCAGGACGGCGATCAAAACGTCATAAGCACGCACGCATCGCCTAAAATCAGGTGCTCATCATGAACGCCGCCCCCGCCGCCCCTAATCTAGGCATGAATTACGCTTGATGTTAGAGTGCTAACGCTGCAAAAACACATCGGGAGTCCCATCATGAACATGGCCGAACGAGTATTCGAGGAAGTGCGTGCCCTGCCCGAGTTTGAACTGCGGGAGGTGCTGGACTTCGTGGGTTATCTGAAATCCCGGCATGGCCTGCCTGCCATCACGGCATCGAACAATGCCCTCGTCGATTGGGACGACTTACAAGTGCACGTCCGAGCCTTAATCACCGAACCCATCCAGTCGCCCGATCTGGCACTGATGGATGAAGTAGGCCGCAAGGTCTGCCAAGGTGCCACTTGGTCTCGCGACGAACTTTACGACCGTGGTCTTCGCTGATACCAATATCGTCGTCTACGCCTACGGCGTCGACCCGGCCAAGGTCGCCGCGGCAAAAACCATCCTGAATAATGCGCCGGTAATCAGCACCCAGGTCATCAACGAATTTCACAACGTGGCCAGGCGCAAGCTGGGACTCGACATGGCCACACGCCATCGAATCGCCACAGACCTGTTGAAAAGCTGCCGTGTTGTCGCCATCGACCAAGCCATCGTCGCTGCCGCCATGCAGGTCGAGGTACGCTACCAAGTGTCCTATTGGGATGCGCTCATTATTGCCGCCGCACTAGCCACCGGCTGCGACACGCTTTATTCCGAAGACTTGCAGAACGGACAGATATTCGAAGAGAGGCTAACGGTGAAGAATCCTTTCGCCGGACCATGACAGCGGGTGACACTGCGTCGGAGCTACGTTGAGATGTAAAAGTCGGCCCCGGCCGGACGGCGATCAAAACGTCATAAGCGCGCACGCATCGCCTAAAATCAGGCGCTCATCATGAACGCCGCCCCCACCGCCCCTACGGCCCCTACTGTCCGCGCCTGCCGCAGCATCCGTCCGCTCCCGGCCAAAAGTCGGCGCTGGCAAGACGGCGCGCTGACCCATACCCCCCAGTGACCTGGCAACTCCACCCCGCCCGCGAGCGCTTCACCGCCTACGCCGCCGACTGGGACCGGCTCAATGCCGGGTTGTACGGCCGTCACCCCTTCTTCGACAGCCGCTTCGTCGGCCCGCTGCTCCAACACTTCGGCGATGGCCGCGAGCTGCTTTGCCTGCATCGCCACGCCGACAGCCCCGCCAGCCCGATCGACGGCGCGCTGATCGTGCGCCCGCTCGGCCTCGGCCGCTGGGCGCTGTTCGTCCCCGCGCAAACCCAGGCCGGCGCGGTCATGCTCAAGGATGCCGGCCCGCTCGACACCCTGCTGCCCGCCCTGCCCGGCCATGCCTGGAGCCTCGACCTGCTGGCCATCGACCCGGCCTACGCGCCCGACTGGTCGGCCCTGCGGCTGCCGCGCATCGTCGTCCCCCATGCCATGACCATGGCCGTCGCCGCCGACGGCGATTTCGCCGCCTACTGGCAGGCGCGCCCGAAAAAACTCCGCGACAACCTGCGTCGCTACCAGCGCCGCGCCGAAGAAAGCGCCAGCCCGCTGGCTGTAACCACCCATACCGAACCGGACGCCATCGTCGCCGCCCTCGCCCGCTACGGCCAGCTCGAATCCGCCGGCTGGAAAGGCAAGGAAGGCACCGCCATCGCCGCCGACAACGCCCAGGGGCGCTTCTATGCCGAAACGCTCGGCCGCTTCGCCGCCATCGGCCAGGCGCGGGTGATCGAACTGCACGCCGGCGACCGGCTCGTCGCCTCGCGCCTGTTCATCTGCCACGAAACGATGTGGATCATCCTCAAGACCACCTACGACGAAACACAATCCGCCTACGCCCCCGGCCGCCTGCTGCTGCACGCCGTGCTCGAACGCGCCTGCGCCGCAATGCCCGGCGGCAGCATCGAGTTCTACACCAACGCCAGCCGCGACCAGGCCGAATGGGCCACCGCGCTGCGCCCCATCCCGCACCAACAGATCGTGCGCTATAGAACCACCGCCGCGCTGCTGAGCATCCTCAAAACCCTGCGTCAGGCACGACAACGGCCGGCCGACGATACAGACGAATTCAAACCCATCGAAGTACGCCGCTATAACCGCGTCGCCGATCTGCCGCCTACTGCGCTCGAACTATTCGACTACGCCGAAACCGATTACCCCGAATTCGCCGCCGGCTGGTTCGCCAACCTGCAGCAGACCGTCTATCCCGACGACCCCGGTGTGCGCTATTACGTGGCCGAACGTGCCGGCCGGCCCGTGGCCATCCTGCCCGTGCGCCTCGCCCGCTATCGCATGGTGCGGCGCGTGGAAGCCCTCGGCAACTTCTACACCTCGCTCTACAGCCCCATCCTCAACGACGAAGCCACTGCGATCGACCTCACTGCCCTGCTGCAAGCCGCAAGTCGCGACCACGGCAACGCACACGAAATGCGCTTTGCCCCCATGGACCCGAACGGCAAGGCTTATTCAGCCCTGAAAGCCGCCCTGCGCAGCATCGGCTGGGTGCCCTTCCGCTACTTCTGCTTTGGCAACTGGCACCTCGCCGTCGATAGCGACTGGAAAACCTATCTCGAACGCCGCAGCGGCGAACTGCGCAGCACCCTCAAGCGCAAGGGCAAGAAATTCGCCGCCGCCGGCGGCACGCTGGAAATCATCACCGACCCGGCCCAGGCCGAAGCCGCCATCGCCGACTTCAACCACGTCTATGCCCGCAGCTGGAAAAAGCCCGAGCCGTATCCCGACTTCATCCCCGGCCTGATCCGCTGGCTGGCTGAAAGAGGCTGGCTAAGGCTCGGCATCGCCCGGCTGGATGGGCAACCTATCGCCGCCCAGCTTT
>CAYNCH010000296.1:0-3032 GCA_964395815.1 uncultured Methyloversatilis sp. | reverse complement strand
GCGCGACAACATGGTCTACGAGGTGGCCGACCGTGTCGCCCGCGGGTTGAACCAGGGTTAGGATCGGGGCCTTGACGATGTCGAGCACGGATACCTCCATTCGCTAAAAAAACGACCGAACGATGGCAAACGAATCCCCCGCCGCAAACCAGGCGAGCCCGGTGACCCCAGCGAACAAGCCGACCCTGCTGCTCGTCGATGATGAAAGCAGCATCCTGACCGCCCTGCAGCGCCTGTTTCGTCCGCATGGCTACCGCATTTTCACGGCGGAAAGCGGTCCGGCCGGATTGGCGATCCTCGAAAATGAAACGGTCGATGTCGTCGTTTCCGACATGCGCATGCCGGGCATGGACGGCGCGCAGTTCCTCGAACAGGTTTTTTCGCGCTGGCCGGATACGAAACGCATTCTGCTGACCGGCTACTCCGATGCCGGCGCCACCGTCGCCGCGATCAATCAGGGCAAGATCTGGCGCTACGTGTCGAAACCCTGGAACGATGATGAAATCCTCGTTACCGTCGGCCAGGCGCTGGCGCATCGCCAATTGATTCACGAAAACGTCCGCCTGACCCGCCTCACCCGGCAGCAGAACGAGGAGCTCAAGGAGCTCAATGCCAATCTCGAGCAGAAAGTCAGCGAGCGGACCGCCGAACTGGCGGCGGCCAACCAGCAACTGCGTCAGGGCTTCCTCAATACGGTACAGCTGTTCTCCAACCTGATCGAGATCCGCGGCGGCAAGCTCGCCGGCCATTCCCGTCGCGTTGCCGACCTGGCCCGCCGGCTGGCCGAGCACATGAGCCTGACCGATGCGGATCTGCAGGATGTTTTCCTCGCCGCCTTGCTGCACGACATCGGCAAGCTGGGGTTGCCCGACAATCTGCTCAACGCTGCCTTCAACGCCCTGCCGCCACAAAGCCGCAGCGAAGTCATGCATCATCCGGCGAAGGGCCAGCAACTGCTGATGGCGGTCGAACAACTGGCCAAAGCCGCCCGCCTGATCCGGCATCACCACGAATACTACGACGGCAGCGGCTATCCGGACCGGCTCAAAGGCCTCTCGATACCGCTCGGCGCGCGCATCCTCGCCGTCGCCAACGACTACGATGCCCTGCAGATCGGCGTCCTGACCCTGCACCCGCACAGCCCGCTGGAAGCCCAGCAATACATCCTCAAGGAGCGCGGCCGCCGCTACGACCCGCAGGTCGTGGATGCCTTTTTCGCGATGCTTGCCGAAGATGCGGCGAAATATCCCAAGGAACTCGCGTTGCGCCCGGCCGACTTGCGTCCGGGAATGGTGCTGACCCGCGACTTGATGCATGCCGAAGGGTACACCCTGCTGCCGCGTGGCCGTGTCCTGAACGCCGAAAGCATCGCCCAGTTGCGGCTGATGGAGACCGAGGAAAAACTGGCGCTGACGCTGCACATCCGCAACGATGCCGCACCCAATGTGTTGCGCGACCAGCCGGCGGAAATTCCGCGTCCCGGTTGGCGTGAGGCGATGATCAGCGCAAATCGTCTCAAGCCGGGAATGGTTTTGGCGCGCAGTGTCGTGGACAAGAACGATGGCTATCTGCTGCTGGCGCGCGGCAGCCGTCTTGACGAGGCGCTGATCAAGCAGATACGCGAGTACGAATTGCTCAAGGATATTTCTTTCAACCTGTACATCCGGGTGGATGACCGGTGAAGATTACGCCGTGCTCCATTCCCGTACCTTGCCGTTGACGAACGACCATGCATAGTCTGCTGGAAAGACAATTGAGTCGCCACTGGGGTGGCGATCCGAACGCACTGCCCGACGAATGGCGTGACTTTGTCGCGGCGGTCGATGCCTATTACCGTGCCGCGGACGAAGATCTCGCCCTGCGCGAACGTTCGATGGAAGCGATGCTCAACGAGCTGACCGAGCGCAACCGTTCGCTGCAGCGTGAAAAGGCCGAGCAGGAGGCCTTGGTCAAGAAACTGGCCGATATGCAGACGCACCTGCTGCAATCGGAAAAGTTGGCTGCGCTCGGACAACTGGCTGCCGGCGTGGCACACGAAATCAACAATCCGATCGGCTTCGTGAATTCCAATCTCGGCTCGCTGGAGCATTATTTCGTCAAACTGCAGCGCATCCTGGATCACGTCGAGGCCAGCGAAGCCAGACTGGAAACGCTGGGCGTGGAAGGCCAGACTTTCGTTACCGCCCTGCGGCAGCTGCAGCTGGAAACGGATTACGCGTATCTGAAGGAGGACATCCCCGCCCTCCTCGCCGAATCGCGCGAAGGAGTCACGCGCGTCAAGAAGATCGTGCAGGACCTGCGTGACTTCTCGCGTGCCGATACCCGCCAGGAATGGGAAGTCGTCAACCTGCGCGAAGGCATCGAATCGACGCTGAACATCGTTCACAACGAGATCAAGTATCACGCCGACGTTGTCATGGAATGTGATGACCTGCCGCGCGTCGAATGCATTCCTTCACAGATCAACCAGGTGTTCATGAATCTTCTCGTCAACGCCGCGCATGCGATGCCCGACGGGAAACGCGGCACCATCACCGTGCGTTGCCGAAAGATGAACGAGGCAGCCTGGGTCGAAATCGCCGATACCGGTATCGGCATCGCCAAGGAAAACCTGCAGCGGATTTTCGACCCGTTCTATACCACCAAGCCGATCGGCAAGGGGACCGGGCTGGGTCTGTCGCTTTCCTACGGCATCGTCGAGCGGCATCAGGGACGCATCGAGGTAGAGAGCGAGCCCGGCGTCGGGACAACCTTCCGCATCATCCTGCCCATCTACCAGCACCGGGCTTCCGAGAGTTCGAAGGACAGCTAGATATGCAAACTTATGTCTGGAACGAAAGCTTCGTGACCGGCATCGACATGATCGATGACCAGCACAAGCGACTGGTCGAGTTGATCAATCAACTCGGGGAGATTCAGAGTCTGGAAAGCAGCGATCCGCAGGCAATCGAGGCGGTCTTCAGGCAACTGCTCGACTATGCGCACGTTCATTTCCGCGACGAGGAAGCGCTGATCGCTTCGAGAGCGGATTT
>CAYNCH010000295.1:0-3034 GCA_964395815.1 uncultured Methyloversatilis sp. | reverse complement strand
TCTAGCCGTATCGACCTTCTTAAGAAGGTGACCATCGACGAAAGGACCTTTTTTAATAGATCGTGCCATTATTTACCCCTTAGCGCTTGTGACGGCGCTGAACAATCATGCTGTCCGTGCGCTTATTGCTACGCGTTCGATAGCCCTTTGTCGGCTGACCCCATGGACTAACCGGAACACGCCCCTCCCCTGTACGCCCTTCCCCACCGCCATGCGGGTGATCAATCGGGTTCATGGCCACGCCACGTACCGTGGGACGAATTCCGCGCCAGCGGTTAGCGCCCGCCTTACCGATCTTGCGTAGATTGTTCTCTTCGTTGCCGACCTCACCAATGGTTGCACGGCACTCGACATGTATCCTCCGAATTTCTCCCGAACGCATTCTTACCTGGGCATAGACACCTTCGCGCGCTAGGAGTTGGACAGAAGTACCTGCTGCACGGGCAATCTGAGCGCCTTTACCCGGCATCAACTCGATACAGTGAATTGTGCTACCCACCGGAATATTACGAATCGGAAGAGCATTACCTGGTTTGATCGGTGCCTCAGGTCCGCTTTGCACCTCCTGTCCGACAACCATGCCCTTGGTAGCAATGATGTAGCGTCGCTCTCCGTCCGCATAACACAACAAGGCAATATTAGCTGAGCGATTGGGATCGTACTCAATTCGTTCAACCCGTGCCACAACGCCATCCTTGTTTCTCTTGAAATCAACGAGTCGATAGTGCTGCTTGTGGCCGCCGCCCTTATGACGTGTAGTGATGTGACCGTGATGATTCCGTCCAGCAGTATTCGACTTTTTTTCAGTTAATGCATCAAAAGGACGCCCTTTGTGCAAGTCCGGATTGACAACCTTAACGAGCGATCGCCGGCCGGCAGATGTAGGTTTAACTTTAACCAGGGCCATTATGCAATCCCCTCAGCAAAATTTATCTCCTGACCAGCCCCCAGACTGACTATGGCCTTACGAACGTCGGAGCGCCGCCCTATCGAACGCCCAAACCGCTTAGTTTTGCCCTTTACGTTCATTACTTGCACCGACTCGACACGGACCTTAAACAACAACTCGACTGCCGCCTTGATTTCTGGCTTGGTGGCATCGGGCACAACCACAAAAACTACCTGATTATTACGCTCGGCTAACATGGTCGCCTTTTCAGAGACTTGCGGAGCCAGTAATACTTGCATCAGACGTTCCTGATTGAATTGGGTCGCACTCATGCCAGCATCTCCTCGAGTTTTGCAATTGCCGCCTTGGTCACGATCACCTGGGAAAAGCGGATCAGCGACAGCGGATCTGCATGACGAGGCTCAAGCACCAATACATTGGGCAAGTTTCTGGCGGCAAGCATAAGGTTTTCATTAAGGTCCTCAGTCACCAAAAGTGCCGACTCCACCCCCATGCTCTTCAACTTTTGCACAACAAGCTTGGTTTTAGGTGCCTCAACTGTAAAGCTCTCCACAACCGAGAGCCTGCCCTCGCGCGCCAGTTGCGAAAGTATCGACGCAATTCCAGCCCGATACATCTTGCGATTGACCTTTTGCGCAAAGTTTTCGTCCGGCAAGTTCGGGAACGCCCGACCACCTCCACGCCACAACGGGCTCGCTGTGGTACCGATACGCGCACGCCCAGTCCCCTTTTGCCGCCAAGGTTTCTTAGTGCTATGACGAACCTCAGCACGGGTCATCTGCGCACGATTGCCCGAACGCGCATTTGCTTGATACGACACGACCAACTGATGCACTAGCGCTTCGTTATATTCGCGACCAAACAGTCTGTCTGACACATTTATAGCCGCACCCGACTGCCCTTGCTCATTAATCAATTTCAGTTCCATGTGCGCCTCACTTCGTAGCACTGACCGACTTTACGGCTGGACGAATAACAACGTCACCGCCACGAGCACCAGGGACCGCACCCCTGATCAAGAGCAACTGTCGAGTCTCATCAACTCGCACAACCTCTAGATTTTGCGTGGTGCATTTCTTATCACCAAGGTGGCCAGCCATTCGCTTTCCGGGAAATACACGCCCCGGATCCTGCGCCATGCCGATCGAACCCGGGGCATTATGCGAGACCGAGTTGCCGTGTGATGCGCGATTTGATGAAAAGTTATGGCGCTTGATCGAACCCGAAAAGCCTTTACCGATGGATGTACCAGTAACATCTACTTTTTGGCCTACCGAGAAGAGGCTAGGCGCTATTACATCGCCCTGCTTCAACTCCCCGGCCTGAATTTCAGCTACGCGAAACTCTATTACTTTAGCACCCGCCTCCACTCCTGCTTTAGCAAAGTGGCCCGCCTCAGCCTTCGTTACACTAGACACTCGACGCTTTCCAAATGTGATCTGTACTGCCGTATAGCCATCGATATCCGTGGACTTGATTTGTAAAACACGATTATTCGACACATCCACCACTGTCACCGGGATGGTTGCGCCATCCTCGGAGAAAATGCGCGTCATGCCGACCTTGCGTCCAACAAGGCCTAGACTCATTTTTATCTCCTTTATCCGGCTACGATTGGCCGGGCTTGATACTCACTACACACTACCCTGTCAAGACTGACAGGGCGATATAACATCACTGCAATTTGATCTCTACATCAACCCCAGCAGGGAGATCCAACTTCATCAACGCATCTACAGTCTTATCAGTCGGGTCAATGATATCCATCAGGCGCAAATGCGTCCGGATTTCGAATTGATCTCGAGAGGTTTTATTGACGTGGGGAGAGCGCAGAATGTTGTAGCGCTCAATCCGGGTAGGCAGGGGTACAGGGCCTCGCACGACTGCACCTGTACGCTTCGCTGTATCTACAATCTCCAGCGCCGATTGATCGATCAGGCGATAGTCGAACGCCTTCAAGCGAATGCGGATTTTTTGATTTTGCATTTTTTCCCTTAAAGAACAGCTGGGCCAAAGCCCAAAAGCCGAAAGGGCGGCATTATCCCGCCCTTCACTAGAGTTTGCAATACCTTACTCGATGATTTTTGCTACGACGCCGGCGCCGACGGTGCGACCACCCTCACG
>CAYNCH010000294.1:0-3041 GCA_964395815.1 uncultured Methyloversatilis sp. | reverse complement strand
CGATGCTGTGCCGACAATCAAGCGCATAGGCGGGTTGCGTGTGGCGATCTATCCCAACGATCACTGTCCGGCGCATGTGCATGTGATTGGCAATGGCTGCGAAACGGTATTCAAACTACATTGTCAGGATGGTACGGCCGAGTTGTGCGAGAACTTCGGGTTCCCCGCACAGGAGCTTGGCAGCATCCGGGCGGCGCTTGTCGTCGATCTGACCTACCTGTGTAACGAATGGAGAAAAGTCCATGGCAATCCGTAAAGATGAATACGCGGCCGCTAGCCAGCGTGCCACGGACAAAAAAAGCAAAGTACCCACGGCGACGTCGGTACGCTATGACCGTCGTATTGGCCGGATCGTGATCGAATTGTCGAGCGGGATTGAGGTTGCGTTTCGGCCGCACGATGCACAGGGTCTGGAGCAGGCCAAAGTTGATGACCTGGCAGAGATTGAAATTAGCCCATCTGGTCTGGGAATACATTTCCCCCGACTTGATGCCGATCTTTACTTGCCTGCATTGCTGGAAGGGTTTCTCGGCTCGCGTCGCTGGATGGCCGCAGAAATGGGCAAGGCCGGTGGCAAGGCGATGACAGAGGCCAAGGCTATTGCCGCACGAGAAAACGGCCGGCTGGGCGGGCGCCCGAAAAAGGCCAAGGAGCTGGCGACGGCTTGACTCGGTAGACATTCAGTTGGAACACTGCCGTCCTGCCCGCGCCGACTTTTCACATCGATCTTCCTGACTGCCACGGTCTGATTTACACCTGACCGCTGTGTACAGGACGTGATGAAGATGCCGGCCTGACTCGCCCGGCTCCCCCGTCAACTCATCCCCGATTCACGCGCTTTCCGTTCCCGTTCCACCTTGATGATGTAGCGCTGGATCAGCGTCATCATCGGGCCCGGCAGGTTGACGAATTCGCAGCCGGCCCGTGGCAGGCGTGCGCCGCTGCGCAGGGTGACTTCGAAGACGCTTTTCACGCGCAACGTGCCTTTCACGAAACCGACTTCCGGCAATTCGATCTGGCAACCGGGAAACTCCATGCCCGCTTCGAACGGGATGCCTTGCGGTGGTGCCGAGAGGCCCAGGCCGCCGCCGCTGATGTCGAAGACGCTGGCTTCGTGCAGGTAGATGCCCTCGGCGCGCGGAATCGGGATCGTGCATTTCAGCGGCCGCACGATTGGCGTGGTCAGCCGGAAATATTCGCGTCGCTGCAGACGCAGCAACTCGTCCGGCAACGCGCAGCGGAAGGCCGATCGTCCCTCATGCTCGACTTTCTCGAAGCCGCGCAGGATGAACTGGATGCGCACCTTTTCGAGCGCGGTGACGCAGAAATGCCTTTCCACATCGAGCGCCTTGCGGTTCATCTCGGCGCTCGGGCCATAGTCGAGGATCAGATGGTCGCTGGCCACATGGGCCAGCGTGGTGAGCAGCATGTCCTGCCCCTCGTTGAAGAACACCGTGATCTGCGATACATGCTCGAACAATCCGCGCAGCACCACCATGATCTCGGCCGGCGTGCGCAGCATGTACTGGCTGTATTCGCCGCCTTCGAGGACAGGGGGCGCGCCGGATGAACTGGATGGCGGGGTCGGGGGATGCGGTGGAGTGCTCATGACCGGTCGATTTTATTCGATCGGTGGTTGCGGCAGGCTGGCGGAAAGATCCGGCCCGATGCCCTTCTGTTCCACCTGATAGAGCCAGGCCAGCAGCTCGGCTACGGCGACGTAGAGCGCCGGGGGAATGTGATCGTCGAGGTCCACCTGCGAGAGCAGGGTCACCAGTTCGGGCGACTCATGGACGAAAACGCCGTGCTCATGCGCCCGGGCGATGATCTCCTCGGCGATCAGGCCGCGTCCCTTGGCGACCACGCGTGGCGCCTGGTCGCCCGGCGCGTATTTCAGCGCCACGGCCAGTGAGCGCGGATCCTGGCGGCCGGGCAGGCTGCTCATGCGCTGCCTTCCTCCGCGGGCACTTCCTCATGCTTCACCTGAAAACCGAGCAGGGGCACGCCCGCCGCTTCCAGTGCGGCCGCGAGATTGGGTGCCGCCTCGCGCATATCGGCGGCACTTGCGCCATACGGCGTGGCAATCGCGATGCGCACGCCCTCCGTCGTCAGGCGCAGCGCCGCATCGATGCGGCCGAGACGTGGCGTGGTCAGCGAGAGCGTGGTATTCCAGCGGTATTCCTCGTCGCTGCTGCCGTCGCCCTCGCGTTCCAGCTCGCGTCCGATCGACCATTCCAGCGTCTGGCGCGGCCAGACTTCGCCATGCCAGACCATGCGCTGCGTAGCGGCCGCATCGAGCTGCTGCTGCACCACGGGGCGCAAGTCGTCGGGCAGTGACTGGGCGAGGGGCGCGGCCGGCGTGGCGGAAGCCGGCGCGGCCGGCGCTGGCGGTGCCTGTGCTGCCGGTCCCGCGGGCACCGTCCCGCCGGCGCCGACTTTTTCCGGACCAGCGCCCTGCAGGGCCTGCAAAACCGTTGCCGTCGTCACCGGGCGCTCGGCGGTGGAAATGGCCCGTGCGGCGATTTCCGCCGCCGCATGCTGAAAGGCGGCCGGCTGCGAGCGCTGGCCCTGCGGTTCCTGCAGCAACTGTTCGAGCGGCAGCTTGCCGGTAACCCACTGCGCCTGGTGCGCTTCGTAGAACATCCCGCTTTGCGTCACCGCCTTCGCCAAAGTCGGCGCCAGCAGGACGGCAGCATTTTGCGCTTGCGGCGGATTCGGCAGCAGCGGCTCGCCGCGGTTCAGCTGCACCGGTGGCGCGGGCTCGCCTTCGGCGGGCAGCAGCTGGGCGATCATGCGCGCCGCGGGGCTGAACCTGGCGAAGGGGTAGGGGCCGGTATCTCCGGCCTGTGTCGTGGCCTGGCCCTCGACCTGCTTCGCGATGATCACCCGCCCCGAGCGATCGACTACCGTCAGGTTCAGTTCGTCACCGGCCTTCGCTCCCTCGGGCAGTTGCAGCGTCAGCTGCTTGCCCGCCACCAGCGCCCGGTAGCTGTTGTCCGGCAGGACTTCCTGGATGCGTGCGTTGAAGGTTTGCCCGGGGC
>CAYNCH010000293.1:0-3041 GCA_964395815.1 uncultured Methyloversatilis sp. | reverse complement strand
GCTGACCAAGGTGGGCGAGTCGGAATACAAGACCGACCTGACCCGCATGAGCCTCAAGCCGCGTCCCATCGTCTGACCAGAAAGGAAATTACATGAAGAAAATCGCAATTCTCGCCACCGGCCTGCTGGTATCCGGCATAGCCAATGCCGCCACCGAAGCCGAGGCGATGGGCATCGCCCAGAAGAATGGCTGCCTCGCCTGCCATCAGCTCGACAAGAAAATGGTTGGCCCGGCCTGGAAGGAGGTCGGCAGGAAATACGCCGGTCAGGCCGATGCCGAAGCGATGCTGCTGACCAAAGTGAAGAAGGGTGGCAAGGGTGTGTGGGGTCCGATTCCGATGCCGCCGAATGCCACGGTGAAGGATGCCGACATCAAGACACTGGTGCAGTTCGTCCTGACCTTGCAGTAATCCCTTCATCTCCTCCCAGAGGTGCGGCGCGGCCAGCAGTCGGGGCCGCGCCGTTTTTTGCGCCGTCCCGCCGGCGCCGACTTTCCCCATGTACACTGCGCAGCTTTCTTAACCGGACACCGCATCATGAATCGATCCCACTTGCTGGCAGTGCTGACTGCCGTACTCCTCGCCGGCCAGGTTTTTGCATCGGGCCTTGGCGAGCCGGAATTCAACGTGCCGCAGCGCATCGTCGAGGAAAGCCTGTTCCAGGATGTCAGCCTGGATGATCCGCTGGTCAAGAAAGCAGCCGAACAGGTAGCCGCGATCGTCAAGGCGACCGGCGAGCAGGAGCGTGCCATTGCCCAGTTGTGCAACCGCCATGCGCGCTACATCTTCGACGTTTCCCACCAGCGGGCCAAACCGATGGAAGTGCTGGAGGCGGTGGCATTCCTGACCCGCAAGGGCAAGTCCTTCAACGAGGCAGCCCAGCTCTATCACCAGGCGCGCGCCAAGCAGCGCCTCGACCATGCCGCGGCGATGACTCAACTGGCCAGCGTCAAGTAATCAGGCAGACTTACAGGAACTCGTAACGTCCGCGCCACGCGTTGTCCGCGTAGTCGATGGTCACGCGCCGCGGCGCGACGTGGTGCAGCGCGGCGCTGTCGATATCCATTTCGGGCTGTCGACCGAGGCGTTCCGCCACGTCCCAGGTGCAGGCCGTGGAAGTCACAGGCCGAAAGTAAAGCAACAGCTTGTCGCCCACCGGCACCGTGGGCTTGCCGCGCGAATCGGTGCGGAAATGGACGAATTTCTTCACCAGGCAGGAGAAATAGAGCTCCAGCTCGACGTAGAGCGGTTCGGTTCTTGCGGCCAGCGCCCGCTCGGCGGCTGGCGTGATTTCCACCCGCACGGTGCGGCCGTTCATCGTGATATCGAGGGTTGTCATGATCGCGTTACGCTGAGATCTCAGGTTAGTCGAAAAAACGAGGCATTCTTGCTCACCGTTTGTACATTGCCGCCAAGGCCACATGAACAAAACACTTGAGTGCCGTCCCGCCAGTGCCGACTTTTCCTATGCCTGCTGCCTCAACCACGCCGACGGCGCGACGCCCGTTTCGCGGATGAAGGCGCGCGAGAACGCCGGCTGGCTGCCGTAGCCGACCTGTTCGGCAACCTGCACCAGCGGCAACCCCTTGCGCAACAGGCGCTGCGCGTAGCCGACGCGGATTTGCGCGAGGAAGGCGGCGGGCGGCAGGCCGACGACCTCACGGAACTGCACGGCGAAGCGGTTGCGCGACAGATGGCCCAGCGCTGCCAGCGCCTCCAGCGTCCAGTCGCGCGCTGGCGCATCGAGCATGTCGGCCAGCGGCCTGCCCAGGCGGGGATGGGCGAGGCCGGCGAGGATGCCGCGGGCGACCCAGCCGGCCGCGATGGCGTGGCGCACGATCTGGATCAGCAGCACGTCGCAGAGGCGGTCGAGCAGCACCTGCCGGCCGAGGCGGCCGTCGCCGGCTTCGGCGAACAGCAGCGACAGGACGGGATCGAGGCCGGGCACTTCCCGGAAGGGAATGATCGCGACGGTGGGCAGCGACTGGGTGATGGCGTTGTCCATGCCCGCGTCGTAGCGCACGCTGGCGCACAACACGCTGGCGGTGACGCGATCCGGCACGTCGAGACGGTGGTCGTGCGGACGCGGATAGAACAGCAGCGACGGTTCGGCGACCGCGATGGCGGCCTGGCCGTGCTGTTCGGCGCGCAGCGCGCCGGCCCGCACGACATGCAGGTGGCCAACGCCTTCCTCGGCGCGAAAGTCGTGCAGGCCGCACAGCGGGCCGGCATAGAACGTATGGGCGCGCAGCCCGACGTGGTCGAGCAGGCGCGAGATGCCGTCAGAAGGGGCTACCGTGGCCATGATCGGTACGAATGGTCATGAAGTCGGTACGCATGATAGCCGCAGCCGTCGGCTTGATCGCTAGCCTGCAATCACCGATTCGAAAATGCCAGGAGCGCATCATGAATGTCCTCAATGTCCTGATCCCGCCCAAAACGTCTAAGACACAATCCCACCCCCCGGAGACTCCCCATGAAAACAATCACCATCCCCATCCTTGTTACCCTGACCATCCTGTTGCTGCCCGGCCTGGCGCGTGCGCTCGACATCCAGCCTTACACCGCCGCTGCCTTGCAACAGGCGCAGGCCGCCGGCAAGCCGGTCGCCGTCCATTTCCACGCCGACTGGTGCTCGACCTGCAAAGCGCAGGAACGCGCCTTCCGCGAGATCAAGGACGATCCCGAACTGAAGGATGTCGCCCTGCTGGTCGCGCACTACGATGACGAGCGTGATCTGAAACGCGCCATGAACGTGCGCAGCCAGTCGGTGATCGTCGTCTTCAAGGGCGGCAAGGAAACCGCGCGTCTCGGCGGCGAGACCAAGCCGGAGAAAATCAAGTCCGCGCTGCTGACGGCACGCTGAAGAGACCATCATGCTCGAGACCGCCTCCTTCGCGCACGTCTTCCTCGCCCTGGCCGCCGGCGGGTTGTCGACGCTCAACCCCTGCGTTTTCCCGCTGCTGCCGCTGGTGGTGGGCGGCAGTCTGCAGGGCCATCGCGCCGGGCCGCTGTTCATGGGGCTGGGCATGGTCGCCGCGT
>CAYNCH010000292.1:0-3042 GCA_964395815.1 uncultured Methyloversatilis sp. | reverse complement strand
CCACCTGAATATGCGCGCACCTCAATGTAATCCCCAGCCACGCATTGAAGGTCAACAGAGCCGCCGACGGCGTAGTTAAGAGCACCACCATTTCCGTAAACAATGCCCAGATAATTTTCCTGTACTCCGTTTTTATAAACTAAAACACCAGTGTTTTGACCTGTAGTCATTGTGACGTTGTTTAAAACAATTGAAGTCTTAACGGAGTACTTACCAGAAGTGGGGCATACGAATTTGCTCCCGTCCCACGCTGAATGGGAGTCATATGACTTGGTCGCGAATGATAAGACAGCGATTGATCCACTCATGGATGTGCCAGCAGTGTTTGTGTATTTCATAGTGATTGGCTCGCTTGCTCTTATCTGGGCTGGGCCTGAAATCCTTTTAAGACTAACTCTACTCACTGCCACCCCTGCTTGTAGAGTTACGGACGCGTTTGCAAACCCGAACACCTCAACATAGTCGCCGGATTTTAAGTTTGGTATAATATCACTACCGCCAAACGAAGCGTTAATAGTGCCGGAAGTGTTGGGGGCATTTCCTACATATACAGAGGCACCCCCGTTGATCTTGTATGCAAATTGCTGGTCTGAAGTGGTTGCAGCGGTTGCGTACAAAGATGAAAAAATCTCGTAATCCCCCGCAACCGAAATGTTGAATCTATTATTTCCAGAATCCCACAAGCCGCTCTTGTCGGAATCTACAGTCCAAGATGTAATTTTTGTTTGCGAAGAATATGTTTGTGTTCCACTTTTATATATTCTAGCAGCAATCACTCTTGTGTCGGCACTATCACTCATTAGCTGAGAAGATGACCAACCAACGATTGGAATATCCTTAAAGGTTATTCGTATATAATCACCACTAGTAAATGTTCCTGGTGATGTTGCTGTAATATCTGTTCCCATAACAACTGAGCCAGTAGTTGGTGATGTAAGTTGAATACATCTCAAAGTAGTAGAAGATGTCGCTAAAACTTTACCATGATAATAGTTTCCTGCACTTCTATACGCTATATCACCTATTACTAAATTAGTAGATTGAACTAGCTTTGTAGTGTCTATTACAAAAGGCAACATATTAAAAGTTAGTGTTGTTCCTGTAGGAGCACCTGTTAATTCAATATCTAATTGGCCAGACAACTTATCACCATTTCTAGAATATTTACCAGTGTATGTTACGTTTCCACCTGTCCAACTACCTGTTGGAGTAATTGGCCATGCTAAAGTATCGGTCACTGGCGAACCATACCACTTGCCGTAGTTAGAATCAGATAAAACCAAGTTATCAATTTTAAGCGCATAAGCACTAGCGCTTGTCGAACTAACGTGAAATCCGATTCTTAAACTTGCGCAAGTATATGGAATTTGTAGCTCTCCAAACCACCGATCTGAAGTGAGTGAGTGATTTAAAATTGATCTTGGTGTTAACTGAACTAATGCGCTATTGGTTACATCATAGGCCGTTATGAAAATATCATCGGATGCGTAGGTTCCAGAGCTAACAGCATAATTAAAACTTAGACTAACAACCTTACCCCTATCGGCAATATTTGGTGTTATTGTATAAGCCCAACCCTCGCCCTGTAAGTTTGCCGCAGTCTTTGAAAGTAAAATGTTTGAACCACCAGACAATGGGCTTGATGTAGATAAAGCAAAAGTTAAATTTCCTGTAGGGCTTCCACCAGTCATATCAACAGGAGTAGTTGCGGCAGCGTCCGCATAAGCAGTCCATCCAGTAACAGAGTTTCCAAACTCAACAGCGCTTGGGAAATAATTTCCAGTTGTTCCGCTTGATCCTCCTCCAGAGCCACCAACCACATTCCATCTAGCAGACGTAACATCATAAAGTAAAATCACGCTAGAATTAGAAGAAACAGTTAAGGCCGCACCAGTTCCGGTTAAAATTCTATTCGCCGCAGTTCCACCAGTTTCATTATTGATAGAAATATCAACGCCTGTCTTGTTTTGTAATAAAAAGAAACTCGTAACCGTTGATGCCGGAACCATATCAATACTTGTAAGCGTTCCGCTTGTAAGCCTGACAACATTGGTTGCGACAGCCGTAAGCGTAACGTTAGCCCCTGTTGCGGCATCATTTGCTGATAAAGAATTCTCCATCGGGTTTCTAGCCAGAATTAACCATCGGCCAGTTCCAGCCGTAGGAGTGACTACCAAATTGTCGTCACCACTTGCCGCAGATCCAGAATCAAAACGATAAAGCGTATTAGTGCTTTCAACAAACCTAACATCTTTATCAGAACGATTTGCCGCACTCACAGCTTTTAATGCAGTAATATCAGCAACGCCCGATCCTCCTTGCATATAGTTTTCATCTGCATAACCCATTGTAATTAAATCAGTCGACGCGCTCGGAGTTCCAGTTGTTGGAAGCGTTGACGTTTCTGGACCTACTATAAAACTATACTCTCTAGTTGCCATTATTCCCCCTAAAACACTTTACCAGCTACCGGAATTGTCTTCTATCCCTTTTTGGTCGTCTAGTATCAATGTTACTTTATTTAATGATTTTGTCGACTCAATGACAACAAAATCCTTTGTGTTTGACGTTCCCTCAACATAGCTAAAGCCTGGAAGTTTTTCTCTACTAACCCGAACAATATCGCCAAGTAAAACATCGAAAAATCTATTCTTAGTTTCTATTGTTAATAATCCTCGACGTTCGCCTAGAGCGTAACTAAGTCTAGTTGCCAGTGTTTGTGCCTGCGTATCATCATAATGAACAGATTGAATTGTATGTTGTCTTTTTTGCAAATGTAAATAATTTGCATTATTGCTATTTGCTGATTTTTTTTTGTATTGATTCTCGTTAATAGATGACTTTTCTGCGCTTCGCTCTCTAAAGCTATATTCTACCAAAAGATCACTGTGCATATCGCTATATTCAAAAGAATACGAAAGTGATGCTCTTGTAATTTCATCGTCTTCAATTAGTTTATCATAACTACCCATAGGGCCAACCAAGCCCAATGTCCAGACATCTGAATTGTTTTTATAAATTCTTAGAAGTAATGTTTGCATT
>CAYNCH010000291.1:0-3044 GCA_964395815.1 uncultured Methyloversatilis sp. | reverse complement strand
CACGCGCTCGGTGCTTTCCGCTACCTCGACGAGGCTGTTGACCATGCGTTCGACCGCAGCGGTGACAACCCGCGATTTTTCGTACTGGAGGTGCGAACTGTCGGCGACCTGCTTGGCGCCTTGCACCAGCTCGTGCGCCGCGCCCGAGACATGTCCGGCGGATTCGCCGACCTGGCGCACCAGACTGGCGAAGTTGGCCATCATGTCGTTGAAGACCTTGCTGGCCTGGCCGATCTCGTCGTTGCTTTTCACTTCGAGACGGCGCGTCAGGTCACCCTCGCCGCTGGCGATTGCCCGCAATCCGGAAACCATTTCGTCGAGCGGACGGGTGACCACCTTGGTGACGAACAGGTAGATGAACACCAGCAGCGGAATGCTGACGACCACCGCCGCCAGCAGCGACTTGAGACGCTGCGCGGCGACCGCGGCATTCACGCTGTCGAGCGAAACCTTCATGCTGACAGCGCCCAGGACGGTCTGTTCAGGCACCTGGTGGCAGAAGATGCAATCCTTGCCGAGATAGTTTTTGCTGGCGAGCGTGGGACGTACCACGCGCAGGTATTCGCCCTGGGCATCCTGCTGGACCTCGACGAATTCCTTGCCGGTATTGAGCACTTGTTGTTCGATCGCGTCGGCGGCGGTGTCCTTGGCGGTGCCGGGGCCGTACATCTTGATCACGCCTTCGCCGCGCAGGACCTTCAGGTCGCGGATGATGGAGAGTTGCTTGATCTGTTCGAGGAAGACCTCGCGCTGGTCGATGGTGCCGGTGATCATCATGCCGGTGAGACCGGCCAGCGTGGCCTCGTGCATCGATTGCGAAAATTGCTTGGCCTGGTCGATGGCCGTATCCCGGTTGACCTTGCTTTCCCAGAGAATCATGCTGGTCCAGGCAATCACCAGCATCAGCCAGATCGCGGACGTCAGTTTCAACCAGATTTTCATGTCTGCCACACGCATGCCACTTCCTCCCGGTACGGTGGGGCGGGAGTGTAACCCAAGAGCTCAATTGCAGGAGGGTCAAGTAGCTGACTGAATTACTTTGGTTATATGCTCGGCGGTGCTGCCGGCTACACGCTGAGATCGATTTCCTGCAAGGTTCCGGTCGTGTTGTCGGAGCCGAGATAGATGCCGGTGGAGCGGATGGCGCCGAGGTCATCGTTCTGCGATCCGCGCAGGGCGAAGGGGGTCGCGACATGGGCGAGGCCGAGTGCGCCGATACCCAGTTCAGACAGGCGGCGGAGTTCGCCCGATCCTTCTCCAGCCGGTGTCCACACTGACAGCCGCTCGAAGACACTGTCGCCGGCATCGATCCAGCCGTTGCCATCTGCGTCGAGGCGTGCCAGCTCGGCGAAACCCTGGCCGCTTTGCGGACCGAACAACTCCCGCCCATCGTCGATGCGGCCGTTGCCGTTGAGATCGAAGGCGAGATAGCCGCTACCGGAGGCAAAGCCGGGCAGACGCTCCTTGCGGCCGTCGCCGTCCAGATCGAAATCGAATCGCCGGTTCGCGGCCGCGGTGAGTTGCGCGGCGGTACCGCCGAAGTTGACGATCAGCGGGTCCTTGCGCACCGCATTGCCCGTCCGCAGGCTGAGTTGCGTCTCCTCGCGGAAAATCCGCGTCATCTCCAGGTCGATGCGGAAGGCGATTTCCTGGCCATCGACAGTACGCACGGTGCCACGGGCGGAGAATTGCGTCTGCTCGAACTCCTCCCTCACAGCATGAAAATCGTACTCCATGCCGCCCGCTGGCGTACTCTGTACTGCTTGACGGGTCGTGCTCGCAGCGCTTTCGACGCGGCGCAGATCCGCCGAGAAGGCATCGATGTCGAATACGCGCACCTTTTCGCCGGTGAGGAACTCGATCATCTGGCGGACCATCGCCAGGAAGGGGTCGTTATCGACGGCTTCTTCGGCACTCTCGATCGCTTGTGCCTCGGCAGCGACGGGCAGCGGGTCGGCTGCGAAGGCTTGCCGGGCAGCATCGGAGATGCGGGCGAGCGCGGATTCGCCGGCCACCAGTCCGGACGCCAATCCTGCCATGTTGCCGGCCTCGAAGTCGGGCCGCTCGCCACGCCAGGCACGCAAGGTTTCGCGAGTCTCCTGCCGTTCGGCGAAAAGGTGATCAGCCTGCAGGGCCAGTTCGGTGGCGGTGATTTTCATGGCGGACTCCGGCGGGCAAACAGTGCCCGTGGCTAGATTTACGTCCGCCGCTACCGTAGCTTGAGCCTTGATTGCACAGGGAAAAACTTCCGTATCGTCAGAGCCGACTTTTATCGTTTCTGGATCATGGGCTTACAGCACGGACTTCACCCATCGCACGATGTTGGCCGCGTCCATTGCGCCGGACTGCCGGGCGACTTCCCGCCCACCACGGAACAGGATCATGGTCGGGATGCTGCGGATGCCATATTGCGCTGCCGGTTGCTGATGGTCCTCGGTGTTGAGCTTGGCGAGGCGCACGTGAGGTTCAAGCTGGCGTGCCGCCTGTGCGAATGCGGGCGCCATCATGCGGCAGGGGCCGCACCAGGGCGCCCAGAAATCGACCAGCACGGGGATTTCGCTACGACCGATGTGCCTGTCGAAGCTGGTGCCATCGAGTTCCACCGGTACGCCGGCGAACAGGGGCGACTTGCATTTGCCGCAGGTGCCGCCCGCCGCCAGCCGTTCGACGGGAACGCGATTGGGAGCGTGGCAGTGGGGACAGACGACGATGGCGCAATCAGACATGGCGGACTCCTGTATCAGTGTTTGCTGATATATCTGCTGCCCGCCCCGCAAATTTCAACTTGCGGCACCTGCCGCCCTGGCGCGTTGTGCCGTTTGTGGATCTGTGTTGCGCGGCGCGAGCCAGCCGGCCAGATGTTCCTCGACCAGTGCAGTCAGCAGCTCGATATGGCCAGGGCGGTCGTTGAGGCAGGGCAGGTAATGGAACTCGCCACCGCCGTGCGAGAGGTAGGCCGCCTTGCATTCCATGGCGATTTCCTCCAGCGTTTCGAGGCAGTCGGCGGCGAAGCCGGGGCAGATCACATCGACGCGCTTGACGCC
>CAYNCH010000290.1:0-3054 GCA_964395815.1 uncultured Methyloversatilis sp. | reverse complement strand
GGTTGTTGGTCGGCTCGTCGAGCAGCAGGATGTCCGGGTCGGAAAACAGCGCCTGGCACAGCAGCACGCGCAGCTTCCAGCCCGGCGCGACCTCGCGCATCGGCCCAGTGTGCTGCTCGGTGGGAATGCCCACCCCCAGCAGCAGCTCGCCGGCCCGCGCCTCGGCGGTGTAGCCGCCGTATTCGGCATAGTGGTGTTCCAGATCGGCGGCGCGCATGTAGTCGTCCTCGCTCGCCTCGGGGTTGGCGTAGATCGCGTCGCGCTCCTGCATGCAGGCCCACATTTCGGCGTGGCCCATCATCACCACGTCGAGCACGCGCACGTCTTCGTAGGCGAACTGGTCCTGGCGCAGGAAGGCCATGCGCTCGTGGGCGTCCAGGCTGACATTGCCGGCCGAAGATTCCAGAATGCCGGCGAGGATCTTCATGAACGTGGTCTTGCCGGAGCCGTTGGCACCGATCAGGCCATAGCGGTTGCCCTCGCCGAACTTGACGGAAACGTTTTCGAACAGGGGCTTGGCCCCGAACTGCATGGTGATGTTGTTGGCGACGAGCACTGAAAATCCTTGGGTCGGGTGAAACGGAAAGGCGCGAAGTCTACTCGCAATGCCGTGCATTGCTTTAGAGTGCCGCCCATGAAGAAACTGACGCTGGAAAAAATCCTGCAATCGCAGGGCTTCGGCACGAAGAAAATGTGCCGCTACATGGTGCTCGACGGACTGGTGGAAATCGGCGGCGAGGTGGTCGACGACGTGCATGCCGAGTTCGATCCGATGGCGAGCGGAGGCCTTGAGTTCACGGTCGATGGCGAACCGTGGCGCTACCGCGAAAAGGTCTATCTGTCCCTCAACAAGCCGGCGGGCGTGGAATGTTCGCGCCGGCCGGCGGTGCATCGCGGCGTGTTGAGCCTGCTGCCCGACCCATTCACCCTGCGCGACGTCCAGCCGGTGGGGCGTCTCGACCACGATACGACCGGCCTCCTGCTGCTTTCGGATGACGGTGCCTTCATCCATGCCCAGTCGCACCCCAAGCGCCATGTGCCGAAGACCTACGTGGCGACCACCCATGCACCGGTGACGCCGGAGTTGATCGACAGGCTGCAGGGGGGGGTGAAGCTGATCGACGAACCGGCGCCGCTCGATGCGCAGGCGCGCCAGGTCGGCGAATGCGAAGTCGAGATCGTGCTCGACATGGGGAAATACCACCAGGTGAAGCGCATGCTCGCCGCTGCCGGCAGCCATTGCGTGGCCCTGCAGCGCACGGCGATCGGCGGGCTGACGCTGGACGCGCTCGGGCTGGCCGAGGGCGAATGGTGCTATCTCGATGAAGAACAGCGCGCCCTGCTGTAAAAGTCGGCGCCGGCAGGACGGCAAAATGATGAATCTGGTATAACGACCGCCGATCTTGCGAGCGAAGCCAGCCATGCCACCCAAGCCGAAAAAAACGTCCGCAACAGCCGAATCCGACATCCTCAGCTACCGCCATCCCGACCGGCGCAAGAACAATCCCGAGGTCGGCATGGTCACGCCGGCCACCGACCCGGACGAGGGCAAGACCGTCTGGCAGCACGACCCGCACCTCGATCCGACGCTGAGCTGGACCGGCAAGACCGAGCGCACCAGTTTTGCGGTCGATACCGTCAGCCTGCATGTGCATGAGCGCATCGACCCGGCGAGCATTTTGTCGGCGGCGCGAAAAGTCGGCGCTGGCGAGACGGCGAAAGGTAACGCCAAGGCGGCTAAGGCCGCGCAGCAAAAAGCCATCCAGCCCGGACTGTTCGACGCGCCCTTCGAAAGCCTGCCGCTGCGCGACGCCATCGACTTCTACAAGCACGACAAGGGTTGGAGCAACCGCCTCGTCGCCGGCGACATTGCTGCAGAAACAATACAAGGTGTGCTGTTCCGGGAGTGAGTCGTGAAATATTGGGTAGGTGTCACCGATAACAACTGGTTCAATTTCTTGGCAAGCCGTGGTTTCGATGAAGCCAACTTTTGGCAACCGAGTGTTAAACCCCCATTTATGAATGCTCTGGTAGGGATGCCGTTTTTGTTCAAGCTCAAGCGTCCTTACAACCATGTCGCCGGCGGCGGGTTTTTTGTTGGTTACAGTACGTTGCCAATTTCAG
The DNA here is from genome assembly GCA_964395815.1 of uncultured Methyloversatilis sp. Lineage (GTDB taxonomy): Bacteria > Pseudomonadota > Gammaproteobacteria > Burkholderiales > Rhodocyclaceae > Sulfuricystis. The sequence goes on along the minus strand of CAYNCH010000290.1, from coordinate 930 downwards.
TGGCATGGGACTGCTTTGGCGAGAAAAATGGAGCTCAGTCATTAGATGAACTGAAGGCAATGCTGGAGCCCTTGTTTTCAAAGCATTCTCAGCACGCCGAAATTGGCTGCACGGTACTGGCCAACACTTCATTTCTCTCCGAAGAATATTGTTGGTCGGGAAATATCGTGCGCGGAAAGATGTATGAGTCCGGCGCAGAAGATGGCGCGTTTATATGGAATCAACTACAACATCGGCTTCACCTTTCTGAGCAAGAAGCAGATCCGCTAATAGTTTCTGATGTGCATGGCGTTCAGGAACCTCGAAGCAAATACGGCGAGCCTGTTTTGGTGAAACCCCGCTTGGGGCAGTCCTCGTTTCGCGTCCTAGTAACCGATGCCTATAACAGAAGGTGTGCTATTACAGGTGAAAATACCCTTGTTGCGCTTGAGGCTGCCCATATTGTTCCGTATTCAAAAGATGGGTGCCATGATGTCAGTAATGGTTTGCTCTTGAGGGCTGATTTTCACCGACTGTTCGATGTTGGACTGGTCAGCGTAACCCCGGAACTAAAAGTCCGCGTGAGCCCGCGAATCCGAGAAACCTGGTTTAACGGCAAGGTTTATTACCGCTTGGACAATCAGCCGTTATCGGTGTTGCCTGAACAACCTACCCTTCAACCGGACCGCGATCGGCTCGAATGGCACTTCAAGAATCTGTTTCAAGCGTAATGGAGATTGGTGATGACGATTGAACGTGAACTGATGGCACAGCTTCTCGCCTTTCGGAGTGAACGTGACTGGGAACAATTCCATACGCCGAAAAATCTTAGCGTGGCGCTTTGCATTGAAGCTGCTGAATTGCTGGAGCAGTTTCAGTGGGCAAAGGATTCAGAGTTGATAGAGTTGGTTGAGCGTGAACGGGAGCCAATCGAAAACGAGATTGCCGATA
>CAYNCH010000289.1:0-3067 GCA_964395815.1 uncultured Methyloversatilis sp. | reverse complement strand
AGCGAAAGTATCTGGACATGCAGGAGTATCACGAATGGGCGGCTGCCTGCGCCGCCGCCCGAGAGGGCAACAACGTTGTTGCCCTCTCGGGCTGAAACCCAATCGTCATTCACCGGCTCGGAGCAGATTTACAGCAAATTTCGGACTTGACCCCGCGAAACCCGGGGCGATTCAAAGGCCCATGGCTGCTAGGTGTGTGAGATTTTTATATCGCTTCCCGTCTCTTTGACGGCCAAGATGGAAAATAAAAACCGCAGAGGCGGTCATTGGCATGGAATGCAGGGACGAGCGGAACCGCTATCACTGCCTGAATGGACGAGAACTCTCTTGAGTCCTGCGATCCGACGGCCACCGATATCAGCTGCCGTTTGAAAATGTGACGCACCGGAATCCGATGTCACCACTCTTGAATGCTGTTTGTTTTGCGTGGCCAGCTACCACTTTGGCCGCGAGGCATGACGCGTCACGGTTGATGGGCGAACGATATCGACCGGGAAATCGGATGTCAATGGAGGATCAGGCAGTCATATCCTGCGTACGAGGACATACAGGGATGTAGAGGGAATGACAAGGTCTGCGCGGGACGTTTTCTTGGCTGAATTATTTTTTTGCCAGGTGCAGCAGGAATGCAACGCCGCTACGTAACGCGCGCCACTTATCGCAGCGCATTGTCAGGATGCGCGCTGATGCTGACAAAATTCGCATTGATCAACATGCTCACTTCTCATCCGATTCGAGCAAGGAGCTGCTCAATCAGATCACAGGCCTGTCGCTGCCGCAGTGCTCTCGCTTCGCGTAGTTCGGGTTCATCGCCCTCGCCCAGCTCAAACTTGGCAACGGACACAGGTCCATCCTTGCGATAGCCCTCGGTTTTATCGTCGCCTGCAAATCTGCCGCGCAGAATGGCGAGCGCATCCTGGACAACGGCACCATGCTTGCCGCTACATTCATTGCGAAAGTCATCAGCCACGGCGTTAATACCTGCAGGCGCATGTTCGATGCAGTAAATCAGGTCATGTGCATCTTTTCGCTCGAACCGCTGGTCGAATGCAAAGGATTTCAGACAGGTGAAGCTGACAAGGTTTGCGTGCTTGATCTTTTCGGTGGCAATGCCATTGCCTCCCAATAGTTCGGCCTGGATTTCGGTGACCTGGTGCAGATCGAAGACGATAGACGAGTGCGGAATGTTCAGCGCCGATATGGTGCCTTCGGTTGGGAGTGGCTGAACCTTGCCACCGGCAATTTCCGGTGCGTCCGCCAGCAGTTCCAGCACCATCAGTGCTCCGTGCTCGGTACGGGTCTGCCAGCGCCAGGAAAGCTTTTGCTTGTTTTCGTTTTCGGCACGCTCGAAACCCATCCGCTTCAGGTTGTCCTCCAGCGTGTGATAGGCATCGGTATCTGCCAGAATCTGCAGATCGATCACAACATCCACGTCCATGGTGCCGGCATGCGCCGGTACTACTGGAGGGCTCGCCGGTACGAGGTACCGTGGCGCAAGTCCTCCAACCAGATAGACGGAGTCCTTCCACGGCCCGAGTCCGCGCAGCAGTGTCACGAGGACGCGCTCGCAATCAGCCGTGTACTGGTCGCAGTACCCATCAAGTGTTGTAGGCTTTGCCATCAGAAACCAATCCTTTCCTTGCGGAAGTGCTCGGCCATTTCCTTGGCTCGACCTTCTCCGCGTAGCAGGTCCAGATAGATATGGATCGGACTGGCCAGCCACAGACCATCGATTTTTTCACGGAATAGCAGTTCGCCAGACGATTTGGCTTCGATGACCGCGAAGTTTGCACCGTCATTGACAGCGCGCGCGCCGAGATCGGTAATCGCCGCATCGACGTTCTGGCCACTCACTACCCGCGCGCGCACCTGCGAGACATTTGAAAGGAACGGCGCATAGCGCTGCGCTGCAGCTTCGTGAGTGATTGCATATTGAACATCGTGCAACTCGAAGACTTCGCCAATCCGCGCAACCAAGGTGTCTGCCTTCATGCCCGGCACGTAGTACCGGCGCAGAGGCAGTGGTCGACTGCCAGCGAGTTGCTTGGTCCATGCGTCGAGCAAGGCTGCCGGCTCGCGAAGTTGGCGCTCCTTGCTTGGGCCTTGCCCGCGCGCCACCAGCCAGTCGAAACGCTCAAGCTCAGTCAATACCTGCGAAGCTGTTGCAGGCGACACCATTGCCTGTTGCGCCAGATCGTTTACACCAAACCATTCCTGATGCCGAACCAAAATGGCATGCAGAACTTGCGCACGGCGGCTTGAAAACAGCGCACGAACCGATTTTTCCAAGGTCTTGGGCGGTGGCCTGTCGATGTAGAGATAGGCACCAGGCGCCGGCAGGAACAGACTCCCGCCACTATCGTAGTAGCCGACACACTCCCTTTTGAGCAGATCCTTCGCACCAGGAGAAATCAACTCGGCAACCAGGAGCGACATGGGAGCTTCCCCATCCCCTTTAGTCGGCGTACGGCCTGCCTCCCGGAACTGCCAGATTACTTGGCGAACATCGCGCGGGAACACAACCTTCCTGGATTCGATTTGCAGGATGAATGACTTGCCGGCAATGTGCAGATTGACCTGGGCGCCAAGCGCACGGCCGCCATGCTCGCTGACGGACTTTATGTCGGCCTCCGTCTTGGGAAGCTCTCGCAATGTATCAACGAACCGTTCAATTAACTGTCGTTCGGTCAGGTTGGATTCAAGCATTGGCGAAATATCCTCATTTACTGCCCAGTAAATATCGACATCCTATCGAATATTTAAAAAAATGCCGATATTTACTGTACAGCAAATAGGCCGATGAGGGCAACCCGCATCAGCGGCAAACACAGGCCGAAACAGACTCACCTACCAAAATAATGCATAGAAACGACAAATTCGACCTGTATCCAACACCAAAACGACAAGATGCCCGAGGTCAAGTCCGAAATTTGCTGTAAATCTGCTCCGATCCGGTTGATGACGAATGGGTTTCAGCCCGAGAGGGCAACAACGTTGTTGCCCTCTCGGGCTGCGGCGCAGGCAGCCGCCCATTCGTGATACTCCTGCATGTCCAGATACTTTCGCT
>CAYNCH010000288.1:0-3081 GCA_964395815.1 uncultured Methyloversatilis sp. | reverse complement strand
CGGCAGCTTCTTGCCTAGGACAACGCGATCAACCGCGAGGTGGCGCTCGAACTGCTGCGCCGCGCCGGGCTGGCCGTGGATACCGCGCACAACGGTCGTGTCGCGTTCGACAAGGCGCGCCTCAATCGCTACGACCTGATCCTGATGGACGTGCAGATGCCGGAGATGGACGGGCTGGCAGCCACGCGCGCCATCCGCGCCCTGCCGCTGCAGGGCCCCGGCCGGCTGCCCATCCTCGCCATGACGGCGAATGCCTTCGACGAGGATCGTCAGGCCTGCCGCGACGCCGGCATGGACGATTTCGTCGCCAAGCCGGTCGATCCGGATGCGCTGTATGCGGCCCTGCTGCAGTGGCTGCCGCAGACGTCGTCCGCCGGCGCGGAAAAAGTCGGCGCTGGCGGGACGGCACCCGCAGCCGCGCACGACGACGATGCGGCGGTGTTTGCCCGGCTGGAGGCGACGGCCGACATCGACACGGAACAGGGCCTGGCGGTGCTGCGCGGCAAGTGGGATCGTTATCTGGCGTTGCTGCGCATGCTGGCAACCACCCATCGCGATGACATGACGGCGCTCGCGGCGGCCTGCGCGGCCGGCCAGAACGATACGGCGCGGCGCATCGCCCACACCCTCAAGGGCACGTCAGCCACGCTCGGCGTGCGTGGCTTGTCCGATGCGGCGCAGGCGCTGGAGGTGTGCTTGCGCGACGTTGGCGGCACGCAGCAGACGGACGAGCTGCAGGCACTGGTCGATGCGGTGGCGACGCAATTGCAGCGCCTCGCGACGCTGCTCGGTGTCGAGCCCCCCGGCACCTGACGGCACGGCGAAATTTCCCCGCCCGGCGAAATGGGGGGATAATCCTCAGGTCGGCTTTGATATAACGAAATACATATAACAAGATGAGTGGTGTGGATGGGCGGCAGAGCGGCGCGAACCGTCTGCGCTTCCGGCTGTGGAGCCTGGCGCTGCTGCCGCTGTTCGCCCTGCCGGTGCTGGCGGTGCTGCTGGCCTGGATCGGCAACGACTACTTCGATCGCCTGCTGCAGCACAAGGTCAGTTCCGACCTGGCGATGGCGCATGGCCAGTTGCGCTACCTCGAGAGCGAGGCCCTGCAGGCGGCACATTCGCTCGGCCATTCGCAGCGCATCCGCGACATGGCGACCGGTCGGCTGGCCACCGATCTCAACGAGGTGCTGGCGTCGCGGCAGGAGAATCTCGGCTTCGACTTCCTGCTGGTCGTCGACCGGCAGGGCCGGGTGCTGGGCGGCGGCACGGGCCAGCACGGCATCGATCTGACGCCGGATCTCGGCATGCTGCGCGCCGCGTTGCAGTCCGGCGAGGAACGGGCCGGCATCGTGGTGCTGACGCCCGCGCAGATGGCCAGGCTGTCGCCGCGCCTGCCCGACCGCGCCCACATTCCGCTGATCGAGACGCCGCATGCCGCACCGAGCGCGGCGACCGACGAAGTGCGCGGCATGGCGATTGTCGCGGTTGCGCCATTCGCGGACGAGCTCGGCCAGCCGTTCGGGCTGGTGGTCGGCGGCCACCTGCTCAACCGCCGCGAGAAGTTCGTCGATCACCTGGCGCAGATCATCTCGGCCGGCGGCTTGCGGCAGATGGGCGTGGACGGTATGGTCACGCTGTTCCTCGGCGATGTGCGCATCAACACCACCGTGCGCGGCAGCAACGGTGAGCGGGCGATCGGTACGCGCGTGTCGGCAGTGGTTCGGGACGCGGTGCTGGAGCGCGGCGAGGCGTGGGAAAGCCGTGCCTTCGTCGTCAATCACTGGGCGGTCACCGCCTACGATCCGATCGTCGACTGGCGCGGCGAGCGCGTCGGCATTCTCTTCGTCGGCATTCCCGAGGCACCGTTCACGGCGTTCCGCTGGAAGGCCATCGGCTTCATGCTGCTGTTGCTGACGCTGACGACCGTGGGCGGGGCCGCCATCGCCTGGCGGCTGGCGCGCAGCGTGCTCGATCCGCTCGTGCGCCTGGAAACGGCGATGCGGGCGGTCGGGGCCGGCGATCTGAAGGCGCGGGTCGGGGCGAGCGGTGACGATGAACTGGCGCGGCTCGGCCAGTTGTTCGACCGCCTGCTCGACAAGATCGGCGAGCAGACAGACGCCCTGCGCCAGTGGGGCACCGAACTGGACCGCAAGGTCGCCGCGCGCACCGAGGATCTGGCGGCGGCCAACGCGGCCTTGCAGTCCGCCCGCGTCGCTGCCGAGACGGCCAATGCGTCGAAGAGCGCCTTCCTCGCCAACATGAGCCACGAGATCCGCACGCCGATGAACGCCATCATCGGCCTCACGCACCTGCTGCGGCGCGAAATCACCGTGCCGGGGCAGCGCGAACGGCTCGACAAGGTCGACGGCGCAGCGAAGCATCTGCTGTCGGTGATCAACGACATCCTCGACCTGTCGAAGATCGAGGCGGGCAAACTGGTGATCGAGGCACGGGATTTTTCCGTCGCCGCGCTGCTCGACGAAGTGCTTTCGCTGATCGGCGAACCGGCGCGTGCCAAGGGGCTGGCCGTCACTGCCGCTTGCCCCGGCGTGCCGGCCTGGCTGCGCGGCGATGCCACGCGCCTGCGCCAGGGCCTGCTCAACTATGCGGGCAATGCCGTGAAATTCACGTCGGCGGGCAGCATCGCCTTGCGCTGCCGCCTCGTCGAGGAACGCGACGGGCGCTATCTCGTGCGCTTCGAAGTGCGCGATACCGGCATCGGCATTCCCGCCGATGCGTTGCCGCGCCTGTTCCAGGCCTTCGAGCAGGCCGACGTATCGACGACGCGCAAGTTCGGCGGCACCGGGCTCGGCCTGGCGATCACGCGCCGCTTCGCGCAGATGATGGCGGGCGATGCCGGGGTCGACAGCGTGCCGGGGCAGGGCAGCACCTTCTGGTTTACCGCCTGGCTGACGCTCGGCCAGCCGGTGGCGGCGACGGTGCAGCCCGCGGGCGGCGAGGCCGAGCTGCGCCGTCGCCATGCCGGCGCGCGGCTGCTGCTGGCCGAGGACAACGCGATCAACCGCGAGGTGGCGCTCGACCTGCTGCGCGGCGCCGGGCTGGCCGTGGATACCGCGC
>CAYNCH010000287.1:0-3086 GCA_964395815.1 uncultured Methyloversatilis sp. | reverse complement strand
AGCTTGTGGTCATTGAGCAAGACGTCGACAGCGTGAGCGTGCCAAGGATTCCCAAAGGGAAAGACGGAGGCGCGGCCGAAGGTGCGCTGTCCGCCCTGACGAAGGGACTTTAGCCCTCTACGTGATCGGTATTGTTGTGATGAGCAATATCGTCGTCCAGCAGTCGCTCTTTGATCTGCTGGGCGAAGTCTAGTTCGATGCCGATCCAGTAGCGGTTTTCAGCCATAGTTCGTACGATACCGCTGCCAGCTACCTTTTCGCCACCAGCGGATCTCTCAGACGGGCGAAATCGGCAGGGGCGACATACTGCAGCACCTCCTTCCCCTTCACATCCAGTTGCAACTCCAGCCCCTTGTCGGGGTATAGAAAATGCTCGCGATTGTCATCGCTGCGAATGCGCTCGGCAGGAGTGCCGAAGCGTTGCAGGATGATTTCTTCATCCAGCCTTGCTGATGGAATGAAGGTAATGGCAGTAATCACCGCCTGTGTGGCTTGAGCAAGGTCATCATCGCTGAGTTCGACACGCCGCGTGGTACTTTCCATGTATTCGGCCTTGCGGGCCCGCAACACGATGCCGGCCCGCTGATCCGCTGTCGTTGCGAGTGCAAGCACCACCTTGCCCGTCACGAATCCGGCTGTGAAAGTTTCGTAAAACGCCTCCAGTGAGCCCGATTCACCCGGAGCGACGATGAGGGCGACATGCACATCCTCACCCAGCCGCGTACGAGCTTCCGCCAGCGTGCTACGGCCTGGAACCAAGCCGAATACTCGCGTTTCCCCATCCGGCAGTTTTTCGACTTGCCAGGGAAGATTCTCGTTCGAAACAGATTTCCCACCGTCACCGGTCGGCATGAATAGCAATGGCAGGGCCAGCAGAACCGCCACGATGGCGATGAACAATGCGAGCGATTTCATTTATTCCCTTTTGAGTCCCGATGCCATCATCGGCACCAAACTGCCTTACCGTTCCGGCAGACTGAAATTTAGCCAAGGGGGAACATTTAACCACGCATGGATCACCAGGCCTTCCTGGTCACCCTGGGATTGGCACACCAGGACCACTCTATTGCCGCGCCGAGCTTTGTTGATATAGTGGTAAAAAACCTTTACTTGTGGACTTTTTTACAGATATCCCGGCACAACACCCGATGCGGCCCGTACTTCCGTTCGTTTGCCGCAAACAGGAAAATCGACATGAGCGAAACAGAAAAGCGCCGCAAAGGCTTCTCGACCCGTGCAATCCACCACGCCTATGATCCCTATGCAGGAAATGGTTCGCTCAATCCGCCCGTCTACCTCAGTTCCACTTATACGTTCCCTACTGTCGAAGATGGGGCTGCGCGCTTCGCCGGCGAGCAGGCAGGCTATGTTTACTCGCGTGTGGGCAATCCCACCACGGTTTTGCTCGAACAGCGCATCGCCGACCTGGAGGGTGGCGAAGCAGCCTTGGTGACAGCATCCGGCGTGGGGGCAACGACGTCACTGCTTTGGACATTGCTGCAACCGGGCGACGAAGTCATTGCCGACAAGACCCTATACGGTTGCACCTTCGGCTTTTTCAACCACGGCCTCGCAAAATTCGGTGTGAAGATTACCCACATCGACCTGACACAACCGGAAAATCTCGAGTCGGCCATAAACCCGGCTACCCGTGTGGTGTTTTTCGAGTCTCCGGCAAACCCGAACATGCGCCTAGTCGATATCGCCGCCGTTTCGGCCATCGCCCATCACCATGGGGCCCAGGTCGTCGTAGATAACACCTACTGCACCCCATACCTGCAGCGCCCCATTGAGCTCGGTGCCGATTATGTCGTTCACTCGGCGACCAAGTATCTCGGCGGGCATGGAGACCTGATCGCGGGTGCGATTGTCGGTCCGAAGGAATCTCTAGACCAGGTACGTTTTTACGGCATCAAGGACATGACCGGTGCTGTTTTGTCTTCGCAGGATGCTTTTTTGATTTTGCGCGGCATCAAGACCTTGGCACTGCGGATGCACCGGCACACCGAAAACGCCCAGGGGATTGCAGAACTGCTGGCCAGTCACCCCAAGGTGCAGGTCTGCCACTATCCGGGACTGCCATCCTTTCCGCAATTTTCCCTGGCACAACGGCAGATGAAACTGTCCGGTGGCATGGTCGCATTCGAACTTAAAGGGGGCCTGGAGGCAGGCCGACGCTTCATGAATGCCTTGCAGCTCATCACCCGTGCCGTCAGCTTGGGTGATGCAGAAAGTCTGGCGCAGCATCCGGCCAGCATGACGCACTCTTTTTACACGCCAGAGGAACGCCAGGCGCACATGATCAGCGAAGGACTGGTCAGGATTTCAGCGGGTCTGGAAGACCTTGAAGACTTGCTTGAAGATGTTGATCAGGCGCTCGCGAAGGCTTGAGGTATTTATTGAAGAATCCTCTGCTGGCTGCTACGGCGCCCGGTAACCGGATGGGCTATCATTCATCAGTTAATTCCTAATTACTTACGGAGCCTTGCAGCCATGAGCACTTCCCTCTTCGCCAACGTCGAAATGGCCCCCCGCGACCCGATCCTGGGCCTCAACGAAGCCTACAACGCCGAAACCAACCCCGCCAAGGTGAACCTCGGCGTCGGCGTCTACTTCGGCGATGACGGCAAGATTCCGCTGCTGGCCGCCGTCAAGGCCGCCGAGAAGGCCCGCCTGGAAACCCAGCCGCCGCGCGGCTACCAGCCCATCGAAGGCATCCCCGCCTACAACAACGCGGTGCAGGGCCTGCTGTTCGGCAAGGATTCCGAACTGCTCGCCGCCGGCCGCGCCATCACCTGCGAATGCCTGGGCGGCACCGGCGCGCTCAAGGTCGGCGCCGACTACCTGAAGCGCCTGCTGCCCGACGCCACCGTCTACATCTCCGACCCGAGCTGGGAAAACCACCGCGCCCTGTTCGAGGCCGCCGGCTTCCCGGTCAAGGACTACAAGTACTACGATCCGGCCACGCGCGGCGTCGACTTCGCCGGCATGAAGGCCGCGCTGGCCGCGATGCCCGCCAAGAGCATCGTCGTGCTGCACGCCTGCTGCCACAACCCGACCGGCGCCGACCTGTCCGACGCCCAGTG
>CAYNCH010000286.1:0-3092 GCA_964395815.1 uncultured Methyloversatilis sp. | reverse complement strand
AATCATGGGGATCAGGATTCTGTGCATAAGTCAACAATTCGACCCTCCCGGAAAGCCTCTCCGGACGGGTGTTTACAAGGGGGTGCCGCGGACAGCCAGACGGCTTGGCGCTTCCCGGGCGGCTTATTTTTTGCGGTAGCCGTGGACGGTCTCGACCAGGACCGACACATTGTCCGGCGGGGTGTGCTGGTTGATGCCGTGGCCGAGGTTGAAGACGTGGCCGGTGTTGCCCGGCCCGAAGCAGTCGAGCACGCGGGTGGCTTCCTTGGCCACGGCCTCGGGGGAGGCGAACAGCGCGATCGGGTCGAAATTGCCCTGCAGCGCGACCTTGTCGCCGACGCGGCGGCGTGCTTCGCCGAGGTCGGTGGTCCAGTCGAGGCCGATGGCGTCGCAGCCGGTAGCGGCGATCTTCTCGATCCACTGGCCGCCGCCCTTGGTGAACACGATACAGGGGATGCGCTCGCCGTCGTGGGTCTTCTTGAGGCCGTCGATGACGCGCTGCATGTAGGCGAGCGAGAATTCCTCGTAGGCGGCGTGGGAGAGCGCCCCGCCCCAGGTGTCGAAGATCTGTACGGCCTGCGCGCCCGACTCGATCTGGGCGTTCAGGTAGTTGGTCACGGCGGTGGCCGTCACGCCGAGGATCTTGTGCAGCAGGTCGGGCCGGCTGTAGAGCATGGTCTTGACGGTGCGGAAGTCGTCCGAACCGCCGCCTTCGACCATGTAGCAGGCGAGGGTGAATGGCGAGCCGGAGAAGCCGATCAGCGGCACCGAGTTGTTCAGCGCGCGGCGGATCTCGACCACGGCGTCCATCACGTAGCGCAGGTGGTCGTAGGGATCGGGCGCGCTCAGGTCGTTGATCGCCCACTCTTCGCGCAGCGGCCGCTCGAACTTCGGGCCCTCGCCTTCAGCGAAATACAGGCCAAGGCCCATCGCGTCGGGCACGGTGAGGATGTCGGAAAACAGGATCGCGGCGTCGAGGTCGTAGCGTGCCAGCGGCTGCAGCGTCACCTCGCAGGCCAGCGAGGGCGTCTTGCACAGATTCAGGAAATTGCCCGCCCGCTTGCGGGTTTCGCAGTATTCCGGCAGATAGCGGCCCGCCTGGCGCATCAGCCACAGGGGCGTGCGGTCGGTGGGTTCGCGCAGCAGTGCGCGCAGGAAATTGTCGTTCTCGGGGCGGGCCATGATGAAAGTCCGGGTTGAAGTCGCCGGATTATCGCATGCGGGCTATTTTTTCCAGAACGCCGGCGTCAGCACGACCAGCACGGTAAAGATCTCCAGCCGCCCGACGATCATTGCGATGGCGCACACCCATTTCTGAAAATCCGTGAGCGCCGCGAAATTGCCGGCCGGACCGACGCTGTTGAGGCCGGGGCCCGTGTTGTTGAGCGTGGTGACGACCGCCGAAAACGCGGTAACCAGTTCCATGCCGCTCGCCAGCAGCAACAAGCTGAAGGAGACGATCACCACCATGTACATGAAACTGAAGGCCAGCACGGCATGCAGCACCGCTTCGCCGACCACATGGCCGCCAAGCCGCACCGTGTAGACCGCCCGCGGGTGCATGGCGCGCAACACCTCGCGAAACACCAGCTTGTAGAGCAGGATGGCGCGCATCATCTTGATGCCGCCGCCGGTCGAGCCGGAACAGGCGACGAAACTGCCGAGGAACAGGATCCACACCTGGGCGAACATCGGCCAGGTGCCGTAGTCGGAGATTGCCAGCCCGAGCGAGGTAGCCAGCGAGATGGCGTGGAAAGCCACATGCCGCAGGGCCTGCAGCGGGCCGGCGGGGGCGGCATCCGCCGCCACGAGATACGCGGTCACGCCCAGGATGCTGACGGCCAGCACGCCGAAGAAGAAGGGCAGTTCGGCGTCGTGCCGATAGGGCGCCAGGCTGCGCTGTCTGAAGGCAAGGAAGTGCGTGGCGAAGTTGAGGCCGGACAGCAGGGCGAAGCCCATCGTCACGAGTTCGATCGGCACACTGGCGAAATGGCCGAGGCTGGCGTCGTGGCTCGAAAAACCGCCCAGGCCCATGGTGGTGAAACCATGGATCACAGCCTCCCAGCCCTCCATGCCGGCCAACCACAGCGCCAGCATGCAGGCGGCCGTCAACAGCACATAGACCGACCAGAGACCTTTCGCGGTTTCGGCGATGCGCGGGGTCAGGCTGTTTTCCTTCATCGGACCGGGCGTCTCGGCCTTGAAAATCTGCCGGCCGCCGATGCCCAGCAGCGGGAGCACGGCGACCACCAGCACGATCACCCCCATGCCGCCGATCCAGTGCAGGAAAGTGCGCCACAGGTTGATCGAGACCGGCAGGGCATCGAGTCCGACCAGAACGGTCGAACCGGTCGTCGTCAGGCCGGAGGCGGATTCGAAATAGGCATCGGTGAAGCTGATGCCGGGAATCTGGATCAGCAGGGGCAGCGCTCCGAACAGCGGCACCACGAACCAGGTCAGCGTCACGAGCAGGAATCCATCGCGCACCCGCAGCTCATGGGGACTGCGGCGACGGGTCAACGCCCAGAGCAGTGAGCCGCAGATCAGGGTAATTGCAATCGATTCATCATAGGCGGTCAGCGCACCGTCACGAGTCCACCAGGCGGTGCCCAGCGGAACCAGCATCGTCAGACCGAAGACGAAGACGATGGCGCCAAGGGCGTTGAAAACGGGCAGGAAGCGCATCGGGGCTCAGGGCTGGAAACGGTAGCCGACGCCGGTTTCGGTCAGCAGGTGGCGTGGCCGCGCCGGGTCGGTCTCCAGCTTCTGCCGCAGCCGGCGCACGTAAATGCGCAGGTAATGTTCCTGCCCGGCATGGCCCGGCCCCCACACCTCGTGCATCAGGTGGCGATGCGTCAGCACCTTGCCGGCGTTGGCGAGCAGGACAGCCAGCAGCCGGAATTCGATCTGGGTCAGGCGCAGATCCTCGGCGCCGCGGCGTGCGACATGGCGCGCCAGGTCGACCTCGACGTCGCCGAAGCGCCGGATCGGCGTGCGGTCCCCATCCGCCGCATGCCGCCGCAGCAGCACGCGCACGCGCGCCAGCAGTTCGCCGACGCCGAAGGGCTTGGTCAGGTAGTCGTCGGCGCCGG
>CAYNCH010000285.1:0-3097 GCA_964395815.1 uncultured Methyloversatilis sp. | reverse complement strand
GCTTGGGGTCGAGTCGTGGGAAACAGTAAAGCGCCGCCTGCGGCTTCACGCAGGAGACGCCGGGAATCGCGTTGAGCATCTCGGCTGCCAGATCGCGCTGCTTGGTCAATCGTCCCTGCGGGGCGACGAGTTCATCGATGCTTTGGTAACCGCCGAGCGCCGTCTGGATCGCATGCTGGCCCGGCACGTTGGAACACAGGCGCATCGAGGCAAGGATGCCGAGCCCCTCGATGTAATCGGCGGCATGGCGTTTTTCGCCGGAAACAATCATCCAGCCGGCGCGGTAGCCGCAGGCACGGTAGTTCTTCGACAAGCCGTTGAAGGTGACGAACAGCACATCGTCGGCGAGACTGGCGATCGAAGTATGCGTGCGACCGTCGTAGAGCACCTTGTCGTAGATTTCATCGGCGAAGACGATCAGCTGGTGCTGGCGTGCGATCTCGACGATCTCCTTGAGCAGATCGTCCGGGTAGAGCGCACCGGTCGGATTATTCGGGTTGATGATGACGATGGCGCGCGTCGCCGGCGTGATCTTGGCGCGGATGTCGGCGAGATCGGGCAGCCAGCCGGCTCCTTCGTCACACAGGTAGTGGCGCGGCGTACCGCCCGACAGGCTCACGGCCGCAGTCCACAACGGGTAGTCGGGTGCTGGCACCAGGACCTCGTCGCCGTTATTGAGCAGCGCCTGCATCGCCATGACGATCAGTTCCGACACGCCGTTGCCGAGATAGATGTCGTCGATGCCGACGTCGCGGATCTTCTTCTGCTGGCAGTAGTGCATCACCGCCTTGCGCGGCGCGAACAGCCCCTTCGAATCCGAATAGCCGGACGCGTCGCGGATGTTGCGGATCACGTCGACCACGATCTCTTCCGGCGCCTCGAAGCCGAAGGCGGCCGGATTGCCGATGTTGAGCTTGATGACGCGATGCCCCTCCTCCTCCATCTGTCGCGCTCGTGCCAGCACGGGACCACGGATGTCGTAGCAGACGCTGGCGAGCTTGGCGGATTTGAGGACGGGTTGCATGATGGGTGGAAGCGCTCCGGCGCGAAAAAGCGAAAGGCTATAATCCTACCGAATGCCTTGCCGCGCCGCAATATAAATGGTCGTCCGGCAAGGTGTTCCCCCTCTCTCCGCCGGAACGCACGACTTGAAACTCCACGCCGATCCGCGCAGCACTTACCACGCCGTCACCGCTTGCGGTCAGGATCATGTCGTCGTCGATGGTCGCCCCGTGCGGCGCAGCCTGTTGCTCTTGCCGGATCATCTGGACGAAAGCTGGGGGCCGGACACTTTCAACACCCTCGCCACGGAGCATCTGCAGTCCCTGCTCACCCTGTCCTGCGACGTGCTGCTGCTTGGTACCGGCCAACGCCAGCACTTTCCCGCCATGTCGCTGCTGCGTCCGATCTACGAAGCGGGGCGCAGCATCGAGGTCATGGATACACCGGCTGCTTGCCGCACCTACAACATCCTCGTCGCCGAGGGCCGTCATGTGGCGGCGGCGCTGATCGTGGAGCACGCTGCATGAGCACCGGCAGCCGCGGTGTATGGCTAATCGCCCGCAGCTGATTACACTGAGACCTTCAGCCCCAGTTACGGAGACCCACGATGAACAAAAACGAATACCCTTCCGCCGTCGGACTCGAAGTACCGGATTTCGCGCTGCCGGCGACGGGCGGTCGAAACTTCCGCCTCGCCGAACTGCGCGGCAAGCCGCTGATAATCTACTTCTACCCCAAGGACAGCACGCCGGGCTGCACCACCGAAGCCGGACAGTTCCGCGACCTGCACGATGAATTCGTCAAGGCCGGCGGCAGCATCTGGGGGGTCTCGCGTGACAGTCTCAAGTCGCACGAGAATTTCAAGGCGAAACTCGGGCTGCCCTTCGAGTTGTTGTGCGATGCCGACGAAGCCGCCTGTGCGCTGTTCGATGTCATCAAGATGAAGAACATGTACGGTAAACAGGTACGCGGCATCGAACGCAGCACCTTCCTGATCGACCGCAATGGCCGTCTCGCTCGCGAGTGGCGCGGCGTCAAGGTCGATGGTCATGCGACCGAAGTCCTTTCCGCCCTGCAGTCCCTCTGACTTCCTACCGAACCGGAAACCCATGAACGCCAAACGCGCCCCCAAGACCGTCAGACCCGCGACGAAAACCCCTACCAAGAGCGGCAAGCCGGGCAAGCTCACCAAGATGTTCGTGCTCGACACCAACGTGCTGATGCACGACCCGACCAGCCTGTTCCGTTTCGAGGAGCACGACATCTTCGTGCCGATGATGACCCTCGAAGAACTCGATGCCAACAAGAAAGGCATGTCGGAAGTGGCGCGCAACGCCCGCCAGGCCAGCCGCATGCTCGACGAAATCGTCAGCGGCTGCGAGGACGAGATCAGCAACGGCATCGATCTCGCCGGCCCGTCGCACGACCTCGCCAGCGGCCGACTGCTGCTGCAGACGGAAGCGATCAACGGCGTACTGCCCGCCTCGCTGCCCACCTCGCGGGGCGACAACCAGATCATCGCCGTCGCGCTGCACCTGCAGCAGCAGCATCCGAAGCGGCCGGTGATCCTCGTCACCAAGGACATCAACATGCGCATCAAGGCCCGTGCGCTGGGCCTCGAGGCGCAGGACTACTTCAACGACAAGGTGCTGGAGGATACCGACCTCCTCTACAGCGGCAGTCTCGAACTGCCCGCCGACTTCTGGGACACGCACGCCAAGGGCCTCGAATCCTGGAAGAAGGACGGCCGTACCTATTACCGCGTCACCGGACCGCTCTGCCCCACTCTGCTGGTCAATGAGTTCGTCTGGCAGGAAGGGCCTCAGCCGCTGCAGGCCTGGGTAAAAGTCGGCGCCGGCAAGACGGCGGAACTGGAAACGCTGACCGACTACAGCCATGCCAAGAATGCCGTCTGGGGCATCACGGCCCGCAACCGCGAGCAGAACTTCGCGCTCAACCTGCTGATGAATCCGGATATCGACTTCGTGACCCTGCTGGGACAGGCCGGCACCGGCAAGACGCTGCTGACCCTCGCCGCCGCCCTGACGCAGACACTGGAAACCAAGCGTTTCTCGGAAATCATCATCACGCGCGT
>CAYNCH010000284.1:0-3112 GCA_964395815.1 uncultured Methyloversatilis sp. | reverse complement strand
AGCGTCATCGCGACAGTTTATCCGAGCGACGCGGGCGTAACATGCGACACATGAACCTCGAAACCTGGGAACTGCTTTCCTACGTCGTCACCGTCGTCGGTCTGCCTTTCGCCATCGCCGTCTTCCTCTGGCAGGAACGCAAGGAACGCGAGAACGAGGACGAGGCGACCTGGCAACAACTCTCCGACGCCTACATCGACTTCCTCGAAATCGTGTTGGCCAACCCGGATCTCAAGCTGCGCAGCCAGACCGCCGCGCCCGACCTCACCGGCGAACAGCGCGAGCGCATGTGGGTCATCCACGACATGCTGATCACCCTCTTCGAGCGCGCCTACCTGCTTGCCTACGAGGACGACATGGACGAGAAGCAGCGTCGCCGCTGGCACTCGTGGGAAGACTACATGCGCGAATGGTGCCGTCGCCCCGACTTCCGCGAGCGCCTGCCCGAACTGCTGCGCGGCGAAGATCCGGACTTCTCGGCCTACATCCTGCGGCTGGCGGATGAGGAAGCCCGCAACACCTGATGCTGTAATCATCCAGAAAACATTGCCCATGCCTCCACACAAACTCCCCGATCACGGCAAACTGGATCGCATCGTCGCCGATGCGCGCAAGGCGGCCGAGAAACGTGAAAAAGACTATCGCGAGCAGGCGCTGAAAATCTATCCATGGGTTTGCGGCCGCTGCGCCCGGACGTTCACGCATGTCAATCTGCGGGAACTGACGGTCCATCACCGCGATCACAACCATGACAACAACCCGCCGGATGGCAGCAACTGGGAGTTGCTGTGCCTCTACTGCCACGACAATGAACACCAGAAACAGATCGAAGCGGCAGGCGGAAAATCGATGCCGACCGAGCGGGGAAGCATTGCCACGCACAATCCCTTCGCCCATCTCAAGACCCTCATCGACAGGAAAGGCTGATCGCCATGCGTATCCTCCACACCATGCTCCGCACCGGGGATCTGGATCGTTCGATAGACTTCTACTCCGGGGTGCTCGGCATGAAGTTGCTGCGCCGGCAGGACTATCCCGAAGGAAAGTTCACCCTGGCCTTCGTCGGTTACGGCGAGGAAAGCACGGACAGCGTCATCGAGCTGACCTATAACTGGGGCGTCAACAAGTACGACATCGGCTCCGGCTACGGCCACATCGCCATCGAGGTCGATGACGTCCATGCCGCGTGCGAGGCCATTCGTCAGAAAGGCGGCAGGATCATCCGCGAGGCCGGCCCCATGAATGCCGGTACCACCATCATCGCCTTTGTGGCCGATCCCGATGGCTACTTCATCGAGCTCATTGGCAGAAAGTATTGAATACGCACCGGGACTGCTCCAAATGGTGAACGACCTGCTGACGCTCAAACTCCACGTAGCGGTCCGTTGATGAAGCCGCTGCACTTTTGTACCCGCCGGACACGGCGGACCCGACCGAGTAGAGCGATCGGGATCACCGTGCTCGGGTGCATGACGATCGTTCCGGTATTGTTGCTGAGCCTCATGGTTCAGATGGCATGGGCGGAGTCTTCCCCTGATTCCCCCCTGATTGACTCAGAACTCCACCGGTTCAGGTTGCGCGTCATTGCCGGCCCCCTCGAACACCCATGGAGCCTGGCCTTTCTTCCCGATGGGCGCAAACTGATCACCGAGCGCCCCGGACGCCTGCGCCTTGTGCATCCCGACGGCCGGATCGACCCGCAACCCATCGCCGGCCTGCCGCCGATCGCCACCGTCGGCCAAGGGGGCCTGCTCGATGTTGCGCTTCATCCGGATTATTCGCGCAACGGCTGGGTTTACCTTGCGTATGCCGGCAAGGACCCCAATGGCCAGGGCACGGACGTATTGCGCGCAAAGCTCCAAGGCTACCAGCTGACCGGTGTGGAGGTCATTTTCCGCATGCAGCCCAAGACCCGAAGCGGACATCATTTCGGATCCCGTCTGGTTTTCGACCGGCATGGATTCCTGTA
The DNA here is from genome assembly GCA_964395815.1 of uncultured Methyloversatilis sp. Taxonomy (GTDB): domain Bacteria; phylum Pseudomonadota; class Gammaproteobacteria; order Burkholderiales; family Rhodocyclaceae; genus Sulfuricystis. The sequence goes on along the minus strand of CAYNCH010000284.1, from coordinate 1,143 downwards.
CATCACCCTTGGGGATCGCGGCGACAAGGATCGCGCCCAGCGGCTCGACGATCACGCCGGCTCCGTCATCCGCCTGCACGATGACGGCCGCGTGCCGCGTGACAACCCATTCCTCTCAACTCCGGGCGCCCGGCCGGAAAAATGGACGCTTGGCAACCGCAACATGCAGGGTGCCGCCCTGCATCCCGCGACGGGCGCACTATGGACGCATGAGCACGGCCCGCAAGGCGGCGACGAGATCAACATCATGCGCGCTGGACAAAACTACGGCTGGCCGCTGATCACCTATGGACGGAACTACGGCAGCGGCACGCAGATCGGCGAAGGCACGGAAAAACCCGGCATGCTCCAGCCCATCCACCACTGGACGCCATCGATCGCTCCCTCCGGCATGAGTTTCTACACCGGCCAATCATTTCCCCGCTGGCAGGGTCACCTGTTCGTCGGCGCCCTCAAGGATCAGATGCTGGTAAGGCTGGAACTCGATGGCGCGCGGGTCAAGCACCAGGAGATCCTGCTGAAGAACCTGATCGGACGTATCCGCGATGTGCGCACCGGACCCGATGGCTACCTCTACCTGCTGACGGACAGCCCGGACGGCCAATTGCTGAGGTTGGAACCGGTTTCTTGAGTCCCTTCCTGGCCGGGCCGGCGACGAACCCGCAGGAGTGATCAAACTTCTACTTTCACCCCGGCGTCGCCAGTTTTAGGCCGACGATGCCGGCGACAATGAGGCCAAGGCTGATAATCCGTCCGGCAGACGCCGGTTCGGCGAACAGCACAATGCCGAGGATGGCCGTACCCACCGCGCCAATGCCGACCCAGACGGCGTAGGCGGTACCGACCGGCAGCGTTTTCATGGCGACACCAAGCAGGAGGACACTGGCCACCATCGCTGCCAGCGTCAGTGCCGTCGGCCAGGGGCGGGTAAAGCCCTCGGTGTATTTGAGGCCGATGGCCCAGACGATTTCGCACAGGCCCGCCAGCAGCAGAATGATCCATGCCATGGTGTGTAACTCCTATTCCTCGAAAAAGACCTCGACCTCGGCGATCTCGCGTGTACGCCGCATCGGCGGCAGGCTCTGCCAGATGCGCCGGCCATAGGATTTATCGACGAGACGCGGGTCGCAAACCATCAGCACG
>CAYNCH010000283.1:391-3113 GCA_964395815.1 uncultured Methyloversatilis sp. | reverse complement strand
AAACCGGTGCCGAACAGCGACTTGATCGCGGCGGCGGCCTTGGCATCGGTCAGCGTATCGCCGACCTTGACCGGCAGGTAGCTGAAGACCGTGCCGGCTTCCGTGCGCTGGATGCCTTCGACACGGATATCTCGGACGACGAAAGGATCGAGGGCGACGGTGCTACCGGCCAACAACGCCGTAAAAAGACCTGCGAGGAGATTGCGTTTCATGCGTCAGCCGAAAAACAGGCGATTGATGTCGTTATAGAACGCGACGGCCATCAACAAGGCCAGCAGCGCCAAACCGATCTGCTGGCCGATTTCCATGACACGTTCCGAGAGAGGTCCACCCTTGATGACTTCGGGGATCGGCAGCAGGTTCAGCACACCGAGACTGATGCTGATCAGCGCCAGGAAGCGCAGGTAGTGATCGCCGCCCATGCGCGCTGACTGCCCGGCATAGTCCGCGATCGTGACCGGCCCGGAGATGTTGCGTACCGACAGTTCCCCGAGCAGCATGCGGCCCATCATGCGCAGGCTGAGTACCGCTGTTTCCCAGGTTTGCGTACCTGCGCGCTGCAAGGCTTCCATAGCTCCGTAGCGGACGGTCGTCAACATCCGGCTACGCAAATCCGGATCATCTTTAACCGCGATACCGATGCGGGCGACCGGGCGACCGCCCTTCTCCTCGACGATCTCGGGCACCACGGATACCTGGAACTCTTTCGTCTCCCGCACCACGCGCAGGACCAGTGGGCGCGCACCTGCGGCACGAATCTCGTGGGCAAGTTCATGCCAGGCGGTAACCGGCTTGTCGTCGATGACGACAATCCGGTCTCCCACCATCAACCCGGCCTGCGCCGCGGGCGACCCGGAAAGCACTTCGCCCAGTACCGGAGGCAGTTCGGGGCGCTGGAGGCGCAAGCCGATCGCGTGCATGATGTCGCTCTCCAGGGCATCACTGTCGAGCTGCGCCAGATCCAGGCGATAAACGGCAATGTCACCGTGTGCATCGACGGTTTCAAGCGTGACCGGCTTGCGGTCGAGCGTGTGGCGCAACAATTCCCAGCGCAACTCGTTCCAGGTCGCCACGGGTACTCCTGCGACGCTGCGCGCCGTCTCGCCAGCGCCGACTTTTGCCGACGCCGCCAGCGTTTCGGCGGGCGGCACAGCGAAAATCGGCCGTGGCTCCTCCACGCCCGACATGAACAGAAACCAGTACAACAGGACGGCGAGCAGGAGGTTCGCCAATGGTCCGGCCAGCACGATCAGGCTACGGCGCCCGACACTCTGGCGATTGAAGGCACGATGCCGTTCGTGTTCGGATACATCGCCCTCACGCTCGTCGAGCATCTTGACGTAGCCGCCCAGCGGAAAAGCAGACAGTGCCCACTCGGTACCATCGCGGCCGTAACGGCGCGACCAGAGGGGACGGCCGAAGCCGACCGAAAAACGCAGGATCTTCACATTGCACCAGCGGGCCACCAGATAGTGACCCAACTCATGCACGACAATGAGCACCCCGAGGGCCACCACGAAGGCGCCCAGCACCCAGAAAAATCCGCTGAAACTCATGAATGCCTCAGGCTGCCTGGCCGGCGACAAGTTCCGCAGCGAAATTGCGTGCCCGTGCATCGGCGGCCAGGATCGCTGGCAGATCCGGCATCTGCTCGACCGGCAGGGCGTCCAGCGTCGCGGCAATCACGTCGGCGATGCCGAGGAAGGACAGTCGTCCATCCAGGAACGCCTCGACCGCCACTTCGTTGGCGGCATTCAACACGGCAGCGGCACTACCACCAGCCTGCAATGCACGATAGGCGAGCGCCAAGCAAGGAAAACGCTCCAGGTCGGGCGATTCGAAATTCAGTTGCGCGATCTTCGGCAGGTCGAGCGGCGCGACGCCCGCCGTGATGCGCTCCGGCCAGGCCAGCGCATGGGCGATGGGGGTGCGCATGTCGGGATTGCCGAGTTCGGCGATTACCGAGCCGTCGACGTACTGCACCAGCGAATGAATCACGCTCTGCGGATGCACCACCACCCGGATCTGTTCCGGCGTCAGGTCGAACAGCCAGCGCGCCTCGATCACCTCGAGTCCCTTGTTCATCATCGTCGCCGAATCGACCGAGATCTTGCGTCCCATCGACCAGTTCGGATGGGCGACAGCTTGCGCGGGTGTCACGCTGTGCAACTTTTCCAGGGGCGTGGCGCGAAACGGACCACCCGAAGCGGTCAGCAGGATGTGGCTGACTCCGACGGCGGCGGGGTCACCGGCATAGCCGGCGGGCAGGGACTGGAACACCGCATTGTGCTCGCTGTCGATCGGCAGCAGCGTCGCACCATGACTCTTCACTTCAGCCATGAACAGGGCGCCAGCCATCACCAGCACTTCCTTGTTCGCGAGCAGTACCTGCTTGCCGGCACGCACAGCCGCCAACGTGGGCTGGAGGCCCGCAGCACCAACGATGGCTGCCATGACGGCATCGACTTCAGGAAGCGCAGCGACACGCTCCAGGGCTGCCGGGCCCGCAAACACCTCCGTGGCCAGGCCGGCGGAACGCAAGCGTTCGGTCAGTCCGGCGACATCCTGTTGCTGACCGACGACTGCATACCGCGGATGGTGGCGAAGACACTGCTCATGCAGGACATCGACACGACTGTTGCCGGTCAGCGCGACAACTTCATAACGATCGGGATGGCGGGCGATGACATCGAGCGTGCTGACGCCGATCGATCCGGTCGCC
>CAYNCH010000283.1:0-381 GCA_964395815.1 uncultured Methyloversatilis sp. | reverse complement strand
TTCTTCATCATGTCGTCACATGCAGCAGCAGGGCCACGAGCGGCAGTGTCGAGGTCTGGCTGTCGATCCGGTCGAGAATGCCGCCATGACCAGGCAACAACTGGCTGCTGTCCTTGATCTCTGCTTGCCGCTTTGCCAGTGACTCGAACAGGTCGCCGAAAATGGACACCGCCGTCAGCACCAGCAGGATGCCGGCGAAAGCAGCGGGGCCGATATCCGACAATTGCGGCAGAAATGGTGCAACGACAAAGCCATAAACAAGCACGCCCGCAGCAGCCCCGAGGCGCCCCGGAAGCCCCTCGGCCGCGCCCTGGACGCCGTCCGCCGCCTCCTCGGCATGGCGTAGGTCGCCTTCGATCGGCCATCGCGCCCCGGGATCCC
>CAYNCH010000282.1:0-3128 GCA_964395815.1 uncultured Methyloversatilis sp. | reverse complement strand
ACCCCGTCATCGCCGGCCAGCACTACAAGTACCTGCTGCGCCAGATGACCGAGATTCGCGACGGTCACCGCCGCAACGCCAATCCGGACATGGTCAAGGTCATCAAGCCCTACACCAACGAGCAACTGGTGGCGATCTCCGCCTACCAGGCCAGCCTGTCCATGCCGGGCTCGATGTGCAAGCCGAAAGGCAAGAAGTAACACCGCAGGTGCGCCGTCCAGGGGGAGGATGGCGCTTGGTATGATCCAGGCAAACTCGCCCGCGCACTGCGGGCGGGTCCCTCAATCCACAGAGAACCGTCATGCAAGCAAACAACAAAACCATCACCGGCCTGACGCTGGTGGCCTTGGTGGCCATCGTCGTCGCCTACTTTTCCCCGATCTGGTGGGTCTCGCTCACCGCTCCGAACTATCCGCCCGATGCTTTCCCGGACGGCATTCGCATCCACTTCCACTTCGACGGCGTCTACAACGGCTGTAAAGCTGCGCGCAAGGGCAGCCAGCAGGCCGGCGAGATCATCGAGAAGGATCTCGGTCACGACGACGAGCGCTTCAACCCGATTCTCGACAAGAACAAGGACGTCAACAAGGGTGCCGAGGGCCTCGACTGCGTCCATGAGATGAACACCATCAACCACTACGTCGGCATGTTCCCGATCGCCACCGGCGCACCGGTCGAAAAGCCGCTCGCCAAGTTCTTCTTCGGCTTTTTCGCGGTCATGCTGCTCGCCTTCGCCGTCACGCAGAAGAAATTGCGCATGACGATTCTGACGGTGGGTTTCGCGGCTGTCGCCGCCTGGGCGATCGTCGATCAATACGTGCTGGGCAATCTGGCCACCCATGTGAAGGCCTACATGGAGGAAACCGCCACCTTCTTCAATGAGCCCGACAAGATCAAGGTCTGGGGCGACAATGTGACCAACATCACCGGCATGGTGATCGCCGGCATGATCGTCGCCATGATCATCGTCGTGCTCGGTGTCTGGAAAATCCGCAGTTTCGAACTGCTGCTGGCCCTGGTGCCGGGACTGCTACCGGTCTTCTTCGTGATCGAATACGCCGGCTGGCTGTGGTTCTTCGGCCACAACATGCACCCGTGGGGCGCCTTCACCGTCAAGCCGTTCATGCCGACAGTGTTCGGCGAAGGCAAGGTGGCGCAATTCTCGACCTACTCCTATCCCTACTGGGGCTATGCCCTGTTGCTGCTGGCCTTCGTCACCCTGATGCTGGCCATTCTGCTGCGCCGCAAGCAGCTTCGCGAGCAGGCGGGTAACTGATGCCGCGCATACGCGCACTCGTGCCGGGCTTGCTGCTCGGCACGTTTTCCCTGCTGGTCACGGCCCAGGGGGTCGGTGACATCGTCGGTATCGGCGAAACCTCCGGCAAGCTCGGTGCGACGGCCGATTTGTCCACCGCCCCGCGGGTGACCATCGACCGTCCGAAGCCGACCTTCCCGCTCTACACGCGCGACAAGCGCATCCATGGCTACCAGCCCTTCCAGGAACTGGTGGATGCCGCCGAGCCCGGCTCGGTGCTGGTGCCGCCGCCCGGCAACTACGCCGGTCCGGTGGTCGTCAGGAAGCCCCTGATCATCGACGGCAAGGGCCAGGTCACCATCGATGCCGGCGATCGCGGCACGGTGTTTTCGCTTGAGGCCGACAACTCGGTGCTCCGCAACCTGCGCCTGACCGGCTCGGGCGACAACCACGACACCGACGACTCCTGTCTCGACGTGCGCGGCCATCACAACACCGTCGAGAATCTCGTCATCGACAACTGCCTGTTCGGCATCGACTTCAAGCAGTCGAGCAACGGCATCATCCGTGGCAACAAGGTGACATCCAAGCCGTTCAGCCTCGGCATCCGCGGCGACGGCATCCGCCTCTGGTACAGCAACAACAACCTGATCGAGAACAACCTCGTGACCGATGTACGCGACATGGTGGCGTGGTATTCCCACCGCAACATCTATCGCAACAACGAGGGACGCCGCAGCCGGTACTCGATCCACTTCATGTTCGCCAACAACAACATCGTCGAGAACAACCGCTTCATCGACAACGCGGTGGGCGTTTATTTCATGTACATGGAAGGCGGCGGCGCACGCAACAACCTGATCTCGCACGCCACCGGCGCGACCGGCATGGCGCTCGGCTTCAAGGAAGCCTCGGACATCTTCATCGAGGACAACGAGATCATCTACAGCGCCATCGGTGTCGGTTCCGACCTGTCGCCGTTCCAGCCAGACACGACGATCCGCTTCAAGCGCAACCGCTTCGCCTACAACGGCATTGCGGTACAGCTGACCAGCGAGCTGGGCGGCAACCACCTCGACGACAACATCTTCGAAGGCAACCTGACCGACGTCTTCCAGGCCGGCCGCGGCGGCGAGGCCGAGAAGAACAAGTGGAAGAGCAACTACTTTGATACCTACCAGGGCTTCGACAAGGACGGCGACGGTTTCGGCGACACGGCCCACGACTACTATGCCTATGCCGACGTGATCTGGATGGAAATGCCGCCGGCACGCTTCTTCAAGACCTCGCCGGTACTCGAACTGCTCGACTTCCTCGAACGCCTCGCACCGATCACCTCGCCGGAGCTTCAGCTGCATGACCCGAAGCCCCGACATAAAAAACCGGAAAGGAATGCCGGATGAGCGACGTATCCCCTGACGACAGCGGCACCGAAAAAGTCGGTACCGACAAGACGGCGGCAGCGAAAAAACCTGCCAATGGCGCCCCCAAGGCACCCCTCTCGAAAGAGCGTCGCGAACAGGCGCGGCGGCGTTTCCTGCGCTCCATGCTGCTCGGCGGCGGCGTATTCGGGGCGGCGCTGTCCGGTTATCTGCCGATCGCCTATGCGCAGAAAACCCGCTTGCGGCCGCCCGGTGCACTCGACGAGAAGGACTTCCTCTCCAGCTGTATCAAATGCGGTCAGTGCGTACAGGTCTGCCCGGTACAGGCGATCAAGCTCGCCGACCTCGACGACGGTTTCGGCATGGGTGCTCCCTATATCGACGCCCGCACGCAGGCCTGCGATTTCTCCTGCGACGCCGTGCAGTGCATTCTGGCCTGCCCAACCGGCTCGCTGACCTATCACAAGCCGGTCGGCATGGCCGTCCGTCCG
>CAYNCH010000281.1:0-3134 GCA_964395815.1 uncultured Methyloversatilis sp. | reverse complement strand
CATCTCGACGGCGGCGAAGGTCTCGGTCAGCGTGCCGATCTGGTTGATCTTGATGAGGATCGAATTGGCGATGCCCTTGCGGATGCCTTCGCGCAGGATGGCCGGATTGGTGACGAATAGGTCGTCGCCGACGATCTGCACCGACTTGCCGAGCTTGTCCGTCAGCAGCTTCCAGCCATCCCAGTCGCCCTCGGCCATGCCGTCCTCGATACTGATGATCGGGTATTTGCCGGCCAGCGTCGCCAGATAGTCGGTCATGCCGGCCGAGTCGAGCTCCAGTTTTTCGGAAGCCAGCTGGTACTTGCCGTCCTTGAAGAACTCGGAGGCGGCGCAGTCGAGGCCGAGCACGACATCCTGGCCGGGCGTGTAGCCGGCCACCTCGATGGCCTTGAGGATCAGCTCGATGGCCTCGTCGTTGCCGGAGACGTTCGGTGCGAAGCCGCCCTCGTCGCCGACGGTGGTCGGGTAACCCTTCTTGTCGACGAGCTTCTTGAGGTTGTGGAACACCTCGGCGCCGCAGCGCAGGGCTTCGCGGAAGCTTTTCGCGCCGACCGGCAGGATCATGAATTCCTGGATGTCGAGGTTGTTGTTGGCGTGCGCGCCGCCATTGATGACGTTCATCATCGGCACCGGCATGCCCATCGGGCCGGAACCGCCGAAATAGCGGTAGAGCGGCAGGCCGGCTTCCTCGGCCGCCGCCTTGGCGGTGGCCATCGACACGGCCAGCATGGCGTTGGCGCCGAGACGCGATTTGTTGTCGGTGCCGTCCAGATCGATCAGGCTGCGGTCGATGAAGGCCTGGTCTTCCGCATCGAGGCCGATGATGGCTTCGGAAATTTCGGTGTTCACGTTCTCGACGGCCTGCAGCACGCCCTTGCCGAGATAGCGGCCCTTGTCGCCGTCGCGCAGCTCGATCGCCTCGCGCGAACCGGTGGAGGCGCCGGAGGGGACGGCAGCGCGGCCCATCGTGCCTGACTCCAGCAGGACGTCCGCTTCGACGGTGGGATTGCCGCGCGAATCCAGGATTTCGCGGGCGACGACATCAACGATGGCACTCATGGACTTTTCCTTTCAAATCGGATCAATAACCGGTCACCAGCAGCATCTGGAAGTCGGACACGCCTGCCCGCGCCTCCCGCGCCGCCCTGTATTCCGGGGAATCGTAGAACGCCCGCGCCCGGTCGAGATCGGGAAATTCGACGATCACCAGGCGTTCCGGACACCACTCCCCTTCGAGAATCTCGCAGCTCGCACCGCGCACCAGATAGCGCCCGCCGAACTTTTCCACCGCCAGCTGGGCGAGACGGCGGTAGTCGTCCATCTGCCCCGGCACCTTGGCGCGGGCATCGACGACGAGATAGCCGGGCTTGCTCATAAGCCTGCTCCGAATCCGCGCCGCTTGACGGCGATATCGAGCTCGACCAGCGTTTCGAGCAGGCCTTCCATCTGGCCCAGCGGCCAGGCGTTGGGGCCGTCCGACAACGCGGTTTCCGGCGTCGGATGCGTCTCCATGAACAAGCCGGCCACACCGACCGCAACCGCGGCCCGTGCCAGCACCGGCACGAACTCGCGCTGGCCACCCGAACACGTCCCCTGCCCGCCCGGCAACTGCACCGAATGCGTGGCATCGAAAACGACCGGGCACTGCGTCTCGCGCATGATCGCCAGCGAACGCATGTCGGAAACGAGATTGTTGTAGCCGAACGAGGCACCGCGCTCGCAGACCATGATGGTGTCGGCGCCGCCATTCGCCTCCTTCGCCTTGGCGACGACGTGCTTCATGTCGCCCGGCGCGAGGAACTGGCCCTTCTTGATATTGACCGGCTTGCCGCACATCGCCACTGACTGGATGAAATCGGTCTGGCGACACAGGAAGGCCGGCGTCTGCAGCACATCGACGACCGCCGCTACCGGTGCGATCTCGGCTTCGGTGTGCACATCCGTCAGGACAGGCACGCCGATTTCGCGTTGCACCCGGGCCAGCCAAGCCAGCCCCGTGTCCATGCCCGGCCCGCGGGGCGACTTGCCGGAACTGCGGTTGGCCTTGTCGTAAGAGGCTTTGAAGAGGTAGGGAATGCCGAGCTTGCCGGTGATTTCCTTCATGCGCCCGGCGACGTCGAGGCAAAGCTGTTCCGACTCGGCGGTGCAGGGACCGGCAATCAGGAAGAAAGGCTTGTCGAGACCAACTTCGAAATTGCAGAGTTTCATTGCTTCGCCTGCCGGGCTTGCCGTCCCGCCAGCGCCGACTTTACAAAGGCGATGAACAGCGGATGGCCGGTGCGTGGATTCGAGGTGAATTCCGGGTGGAACTGTACGCCGACGAACCACGGATGCACACTCTGCGGCAGTTCCATGATTTCCGGCAAGTTCTCGGTCGGCGTACGCGCGGAAATGACGAGGCCGGCCGCTTCCAGTTTGGGCACGTAGGCATTGTTCACCTCATAGCGATGACGGTGACGCTCGTTGACTTCCTTGCCATAGATCGAAGCGGCGAGTGTGCCCGGCTTCAGCGGGCACTTTTGCGCGCCAAGGCGCATCGTGCCGCCGAGATCGGATTCGCTGCTGCGTTTTTCGACACGGCCTTCGCGGTCGGCCCATTCGGTAATCAGGGCAACGACGGGGTGGGGCGTTTCCGGATCGAACTCGGTGCTGTTGGCGCCCTCCAGCCCGGCTACGTGGCGGGCGAACTCGATGGTGGCGAGCTGCATGCCGAGACAAATCCCGAGGTACGGCACCTTGTGCTCACGCGCATAGCGAATGGCGACGATCTTGCCTTCCGTACCGCGCTTGCCGAAACCGCCGGGGACGAGCACGGCGTCCATGGTCTTGAGCGAGGCCGGGCCGTGCTTCTCGATTTCCTCGGAATCCAGATAGTGGATCTTTACCTTGCTGCGCGTGTGGATGCCCGCATGCACCAGGGCCTCGGTCAGCGATTTGTACGACTCGGTGAGATCGACATACTTGCCGACGAAAGCGACATTGACCTCGTGCTCCGGATGCTCTAGCGCATCGACGAGCTTCTTCCAGACAGCGAGGTTCGCCGACTTAGCGAGGATATCGAGCTTGTGGCAGACGATGCCGTCGAGCATCTGGTCGTGCAGCATGCCCGGAATCTTGTAGATCGAATCGGCGTC
>CAYNCH010000280.1:0-3147 GCA_964395815.1 uncultured Methyloversatilis sp. | reverse complement strand
AAGGCCACGACGTCGGCACCCAATACCGCTCGGTCATCTTCACGCATTCGCCGGAGCAGGAAGCGACGGCCCGCGCCCTGATCGCCGAACTCGATGCCGCGCGCCTGTGGCCGGACCCGATCGTCACCGCCGTCCTGCCGGCGCCGACTTTCTGGCCGGCCGAGGATTACCACCGCGACTACTTCGCCCGCAACCCGTATCAGCCCTACTGCCAGGCAGTCGTCGCACCGAAGGTCGCCAAGCTGCGGCAGCAATTCGCCGCGCGCCTGAAAGCCGGCTAAAAGGATGCCATTGCCCTTGTAATTGCCGCTTTGCGCGGACGGACCGGCGGGCACAATGCCCGCATTTGGCATATTCGCCCGGGATCCTGTTGATTTGGCCAAGCGCGCGTACCTTCTCAGAACGGCAACCCTGATCGGCCTGCTCACGGCATGGCCGCTGGCGCCAAGTGCCGGAGCCCCCGTGGTAGCGTCCCAGGAGCGCAGCGCAACCGTTCCCGCAGTTGCTCCGAATGCTTCTGCTGCGGCCAACGACCCGCTCTGGCGCTGGTTCAAGGAGCAGGACAGGCTGCTCGACGATATCCTTACCCGCCTTGCACGCATCGAGGGCCTCGTCGGCGACATTCATCGGCTCGTTAGCCGCATGCCTGATCAGACGTTTACCACCCAGCCGATTCCATCGCCTGCACCGTCCCCTGCAACCTCTCCTGTCACGGCACCCACGGTACCAACGACACAGGTTCCGGCACACCCCAAGCCCACCCGTCCCCCTCTCCCGGATTTTGATGAGGAGGAGGAGAAGGAAACTGATCTTGTTTCCACATGGTCGGTGCCGCTGGCCGGTGGTGCCTTGCTGCTCCTGCTCCTTTTGCTGTGGGCCAGGAAACGAAGTGCTGCCGCTTCCCGGCCGGCACAGAACGTACACCGAAAAACCACCGAAGCAGCGGCTATTGCTCCAGCCACCGTTGCGCCGACGCTGACTTCTGTCGACCCGACGAACGCTGTGCCCACACCTGCCGCCATGGCGGAACTCTCAAGCGCATCGCAGGATGATCTGGAGCCGGTTTCGGAACAGGCCGATCAGGCGCTGGAACTCGCGGAGATCATGCTGTCGATGGGACTCGGACACGGTGCTGCCCAGACACTGGCCGAGCAGATCCGCAACGAGCCCAAGCAGGCGCTGCGTCACTGGCTGCGGCTTCTGGAGATCTACCGGAAGAACGGCCAACAGGAAGAGTTCGAACGCTCGGCGGAAGAACTGCGGCAGCACTTCAACGTCAAGCCGGAAGATTGGCTGGTACAACCCGATGCTCCGCGCAGCCTCGAAGACTATCCGCACATTGCGAATCGTCTTACCGAACTGTGGGGGCGTCCCGCCTGCCTCGTCTACCTGCACAACCTCCTCGCCGACAACCGTGGCGGGTCGCGCTCGGGCTTCCCACAATCGGTGGCCGAGGAATTGCTGCTGCTCACGGCCATGCTGCGGGACGGTGGTATCGTTTCCTGACCCCCCATCACACGGGATTGTCGATCTCCACGAACTGGCAGTCGAGGCCACAACTGGCGATCAGATGTTCGCCCAGTGCCTGCACGCCATAACGCTCGGTGGCGTGATGTCCGGCCGCCAGGTAGGGCACGCCGGACTCGCGGGCCAGATGCACCGTCTGCTCGGAAATCTCGCCGCTGACAAAGAGGTCGGCACCCGCGAGGATGGCCTGTTCGAAATAACCTTGCGCACCGCCACTGCACCAGGCGATCTTTGCAATGCGACGACTTTCATCGCCCACCAGCAGAGGAGTACGTCCCAACTCGACTTCGACATGCCGCGCCACATCTCCGGCAAAAGTCGGTGCCGACGGGACGCCGACAAAACCGATCTCCTGCTCGGCGAAGCGTCCGGTGATCTGCCAGCCCAACCTCTCCGCGAGTTGTGCATTGTTGCCCAACTGACCGTGGGCATCGAGGGGCAAGTGGTAGGCGAACAAATTGATGTCATGCACCAGCAGTGACTGCAAGCGGGCTTTGCGAATGCCCGTCACACGGCCATCCTCACCTTTCCAGAACCAGCCGTGGTGCACCAGCAGCGCATCGGCATCGCGTGCGATGGCGGCATCGATCAGTGCCTGGCTGGCGGTAACGCCGCAGACGATGCACCGTACCTCGGCACGTCCTTCCACTTGCAATCCGTTTGGGCAATAATCCCGAAAGCGTGCCGATTCCAGCAGGATATCGAGATACGCACCCAGCTCCTCACGTTGCATTCCTCATCCTTCCATCCAAATTCACATGCATCGATTGTGGCTCATTTTCGCCCAGGCCGTGACGGTCAGCGTCGCCGCGCTGTTCGTCGTGCAGACCCTCAAGCCCGAATGGCTGGCCGCACGCTATGCCGAAGCGGTGCCTGCCCCGCCCGTCGTCGCCATCCGGCAGGCCGCTCCCGACAGCAGCACGCGCAAGGTAGCCAGCTTCGCCGATGCGGCCCAATCGGCGCTGCCGGCCGTCGTGCACATTTTTACCAGCCAGGATGTGCGTCGCCATCCCTTCATCAACGACCCGGTCTTCCGTCACTTCTTCGGCGATCGCTTCGGTCCGGATACCCAGCGTCAATCGGGACTGGGTAGCGGCGTGGTGGTGTCGACCGACGGCCTGGTCCTCACCAACAACCATGTCATCGAATCCGCCGACGAGATCGAGGTCGCCCTGCAGGATGGCCGCAAGACCAAGGCGAAGCTTGTCGGCGCCGATCCCGAGTCCGATCTTGCCGTGCTCAAGCTCGTCGATGACCGCAATCTGGTGCCGATCACGTTCGCCACGACCGACAGCCTGCGCATCGGTGACGTGGTGCTCGCCATCGGCAATCCTTTCGGCGTCGGGCAGACGGTCACCTCGGGCATCGTTTCGGCGCTCGGCCGCACTCATCTGGGCATCAATACCTTCGAGAACTTCATCCAGACCGATGCCGCCATCAATCCCGGCAACTCGGGTGGCGCGCTGGTGGACAGCAATGGCCACCTCGTCGGCATCAATACAGCGATTTACTCGCAAAGCGGCGGTTCGATGGGCATCGGCTTCGCCATTCCCATCTCGCTGGCACGCAACGTGATGGAGCAAATCATCAGCACCGGTACCGTGACGCGTGGCTGGATCG
>CAYNCH010000279.1:0-3166 GCA_964395815.1 uncultured Methyloversatilis sp. | reverse complement strand
CTGTCGCGCGCCACGCTGGCGAAGATCCGCCAGAATCTGTTCTTCGCCTTCATCTACAACGTGCTGGGCATTCCGGCCGCAGCGCTCGGTTTTCTCAATCCCGTGGTCGCCGGTGCGGCCATGGCCATGAGTTCGGTGTCGGTAGTGAGCAATTCCCTGCTGCTGCGCCGCTGGCAACCTGAAAGGAAATGACGATGGAAACGACGACGATCAAGATCGACGGCATGTCCTGCGGCGGTTGCACCGCCAGCGTGACCAAGGTGCTGACCGAAACCCCCGGCGTGGCAAAAGCCGAAGTGCAACTCACCCCCGGGCAGGCGACGGTGGAGTTCGATCCCGCCCAGGTATCGCGCACGGCGCTGTGTGCCGCCATCGACGATGCCGGCTTCGAGGCCGAGTAAGCCCCGGCTAAGCCTCATGTAAAACCTTGACTGTGCTGCAATGCAACAATCTATAATCGCGTTTTTTTCCGGGAGATCACCGTGGCCTTGAACAACGTCCCCTCCGGCAAGGACCTGCCGAACGATTTCAATGTCGTCATCGAGATCCCGATGCGTTCCGACCCGATCAAATACGAGGTGGACAAGGATTCCGGCGCGATTTTCGTCGACCGCTTCATGTCGACGGCCATGCACTATCCCTGCAATTACGGTTATATCCCGCACACGATCGCTGGTGACGGCGACCCGGTCGATGTGCTGGTCGTCACGCAGTTCGCGCTCCCGCCCGGCGTGGTGGTGCGTTGCCGTCCGGTCGGTATGCTGAAGATGACCGACGAGGCCGGCGAGGATGCCAAGCTGCTGGCCGTGCCGGTCGACAAGCTCACCCCGATCTACCGCGAAATCGAGTCGCCGCGCGACTTTCCGCAGGTGACCCTCGATGCCATTTCCCACTTCTTCGCCCATTACAAGGATCTGGAGCCGGGCAAGTTCGTCAAGGTCGAGGGCTGGGTCGATGCCGAAGAGGCGAAGAAGGAAATCATGACCGGTGTGAAACGTTTCAACGACGCCAAGGAAAAGCCGGCCTACTGATGTTTGCCCGTCTTGCCCTGGCCCTGCTGCTGGTATTGCCCGCGTTGGCCGGGGCGGGCGAGTTTCCTCCCGGTTCGGAATGCGCACTGCTCGGTGCGGGCAATATCGTTGACGAGTACCGGCGTCTGGCCGACCTGCCGCAGGCCGCGCTGGCGGGCCTGGTCGGTCAGCGTTTCACCTTCCGGGTCGATGACCCCGCTGTCGATCGCCGGGATATCGAACCGCGCCCCGACGGCCGTCTCCGTCTCGTCTATCGCATGGGGCGCAACGACGTCACCGAAGGCTGGAACTGGCATCCGGAAGCCGACCTGCAGCGCGAGGACTATTACCGCTACAAGTATCTGCCGCTCGGTCAGCGCGAAACCGAAACCGCGTCGCCGCGCATCGAGCACGATCCGGCCTACGGCGACTTCAAGGTGATGTATCGCCGCCGCGATGCCTACTATTTCGCCTTCGACAACCCTTACGACTTCTATCCGCGCAACGACGCCGATGACGGCTTCGCCATCGACGTCGCCGCACCCGGCGTGACCCGCTTCCAGCTCGTCGCGCGTGGCCGTTTCGCCGCGCCGTGGCGAACCGAGAGCAATACCTACTGGCGTGCGATTCCCGCCCAGCCGGTCGACCTGTGGATGAAAAACCGCTACTTCATGGGTCAGCTCGAATCGCTCTGGTTCTGCGCGGATGACGGTCGCGTGCTCGGCCGGCTGAGCTTGCCGGGACAGTCCGCCCAATAACATGGCCACACTGAACGTCGCGCTGGCGCAGATCGACTGCACGGTAGGCGATCTCGCCGGCAATGCCGAACGCATCCTCGCCGCAGCACGCGAAGCGCAGGCGCTCGCCGCCGACCTGCTGCTGACGCCCGAGCTGGCCCTGTGCGGCTATCCCCCCGAAGACCTGCTGCTGCGTCCCGATTTCTACCGCGCCTGCGAGCGCGAATTGTCGGTGCTGGCGGGACGGCTGCCGCTGCCGGCGATCGTCGGCCACCCCGAAATGCACGAGGGCGCCCGCCACAACGCCGCGTCGCTGCTGCGCGGCGGAAGCATCGAGGCGACCTACCGCAAGCATCGCCTGCCGACCTACGAGGTCTTCGACGAGGCACGCTATTTCCGGCCGGGTACGCTGGCCGGCGTCTTCGAGGTGAACGGCGTGCGCTGCGGCGTGAATATCTGCGCCGACGTCTGGGCGCCGGCGCCGGCCGCGGCCGCCCGCGATGCCGGTGCCGAGGTGCTGCTGGTGCTCAACGCCTCGCCCTTCCACATGGGCAAGCAGGCGACGCGGCATGCCACGCTGCGGCAGCGCGTGGAAGAGAACGGCATCCCGGCGCTCTACTGCAACATGGTCGGCGGCCAGGACGAACTGGTATTCGACGGCGCCTCCTTCGCGCTCGATGCCGCCGGCCGGTTGACGCACCAGCTGCCGGCTTTCAGCGAAGCCGTCTCGCTCGTCGAAATTGCCGGCAGCCATGTGCTGCCGGGCGAACCGGCGGCAGAACAGCCCATCGAGGCGATGGTCTACGCAGCGCTCAAGCTCGGCGTGCGCGACTATCTCGGCAAGAACGGTTTCCCCGGCGCGATCATCGGCCTCTCGGGCGGCATCGACTCGGCGCTGACGCTGGCGATTGCCGTCGATGCCCTCGGTGCCGACAAGGTGCGCGCGGTGATGATGCCCTCGCCGTGGACGGCGCAGATGAGTCTGGACGATTCGCGCGAGATGGTGCGGCGGCTGGGGGTGCAGTACGACGAGATCCCCATCGCCGGGGCGATGACGCAATTCGCCGTCCTGCTGGCGCCGACTATTGCGCCGCTCGGCCCGAAGCCGGACTGGGATACCACCGACGAGAACCTGCAGGCGCGCATCCGCGGCATGATCCTCATGGCCTTGTCGAACCGCACTGGCCGGCTGGTGCTCACCACCGGCAACAAGAGCGAGATGGCGGTGGGCTACGCGACGCTCTATGGCGACATGGCCGGCGGTTTCGCGGTCATCAAGGATGTGTTCAAGACCTTCGTCTATCGGCTGGCGCGTTACCGCAACACGCTGTCGGACGTCATTCCGGAAAACATCATCACGCGCGCGCCCTCGGCCGAACTCAAGCCCGGCCAGACCGACCAGGACACGCTGCCGCCCTA
>CAYNCH010000278.1:0-3169 GCA_964395815.1 uncultured Methyloversatilis sp. | reverse complement strand
GGAAGGGGAGACTTGGTGCGCCGCCGTCCTCCCGGCGCCGACTTTATGCAGTATTACTCGTAGAGCATGATGTCGGCCACCGCGTTCGCCCAGGCAGCGAACTGCGGCACGGCGAACAGCGCCTGTCCGATGCCCCGGTGCATGTCCGAGATCAGCATCACACCCATCTCGCGCTGTGGGAAACGTTGCGCATAGTCGAGGATGTGGCCCCAGACTTCGCGGGCATTCGATTCGTTCTTCACGCGCAGCGCCCGTCCGGCCAGTGCGGCGGCGACAGCGTACTGCAGGTCGATCTCCGTCGGCACCGCCACGTCCTGCCCGGCGCAGATCGCGTCGAGGTCGGGCAGGCGGTCGAGGCTCTCGATGAAGGCGGCGCACTCGATGCCGGCTGCCTGGCCGACGCAGGCGGCCAGCGCGCCGGCCAGCAGTTCGGGGTGGTCGGCGAACTTTTGCAGCGCGCGGTGGGCGAATTCCCACGAGCGCGGGCTGGGAAAGGCCATCTCGCCCCCGGCGTTTTTCGCCGGGTCGAAATCGAAGATCAGCTCGGGCTTGAAGCGCAGGAAGGCGATCAGGCGTTCGTCGATGCCGTTCGCGTAGGCCCAGTGCGCCCAGTCGTCGAGATTGACCTCGACCTCGAAGTGCGAGAAGCGGTTGGCCAGCGGCGCGGGCATGGCGTAGGTGACGCCGCGGTCGCCCTGCCGGTTGCCGGCGGCGAAGATCGCCCAGCCGGGCGGGACGCGGTATTCGCCGAGCTTGCGGTCGAGGATCAGCTGGTAGGCGGCGGCCGACACGGCGGGCGGCGCCGAGGTGATCTCGTCGAGGAACAGGATGCCGGACGGCCAGTGGCGGTTCGCGTCCGGCAGCATCGCCGGCACGGCCCATTCGACGCGGTTGTCGACGCGGAAGGGAATGCCGCGCAGGTCGGAAGGCTCCATCTGCGAGAGGCGGATGTCGATGACCGGCACGCCATGGCGCGCGGCGACCTGGGCGACGATCTGCGATTTGCCGACGCCGGGCGGGCCCCACAGCATTACGGGCGTGTGATGGCCGGCCGCGGTGCTGAGGAATTCGCGGTCAAGGATGAAGGCAAGCTGGGCAGGACGCATTACAGGACCTCGGTACGAAGTTGGTTGGCAGGCAGGCCGGCAGCGGTCAGGGCACGTGCGGCGGCGGCGACGAAGGCAGCCGGTCCGACGACGTAGATATCGCGCTCCGCGAAACCGCCCTCGTCGAGCAGGCGCCCCGCCGCCGCGGTGCCGGCGGCGGTTTCGTCGGCAGCGGACAGGGCGACGTAGCTGAAGGTCTCCAGCGCATCGGCCCAGGCACGGCACTGGTTTTCGAGATAATGGCCATCGGGACGCGTCGCCGCCCATACCAGCCGGATCAGGCCCGGCAGGTCGGAGGCGACGGCATGTTCGACGAGGCTTTTGACCGGCGCGAAGCCGGTGTCGCAGGCGAGGAAGACGATGTCGTTGCTCGACTCCTTGCGCAACACGAAATCGCCGAAGGGGCCGAACAGGCTGACCGCATCGTTGGCCTGCAGCGCGCCGGCGAACAGCCGCGCGGCGAATTCATCGCGGCCGCCAGGCTCCTCGCCGGTCGGGCGACGGATGTGAAAGAGCAGGTTGCGGTCGTCGCAGGGGCAGGAAGCGATCGGGTAATCGCCCTGAAAGTTGGCCGTCGAGCCGGTCACGGACAGCGTGACGCCCTGCCCGGCGAGGAAGCGCAGCCGGTTGGTGCGCGGCGTCTGCAGGTGCAGCTTCAGGATGTCGGCGGAGAGCGGTTCGATGCTGCGCACCTTGGCGACGATCTGTTGTTCCGGAATGTCGTCCGGCGAACTCGCCTCGATCATTTCGATGACGAGATCGGACACCGCCGTGTGCGAGCACAGGAGCGCGTAGCCTTGCGTCCGCTCGCTGGCCGACAGCGGGTAATCGAAGTTATGCACCTGGCGGATCTGGCCGGACACGACGCGCGCCTTGCACAGGCCGCAGTTGCCGTTGCCGCAGCCATAAGAGGGCGCGAGTCCGGAGCGGACGGCCGCCGAGAGGATCGTTTCATTGCCCTCGACGAAAAATTCGTGGCCCGAGGGTTTCACCGTGACGTGCGCCGTCATGACGCGCAGCATGTTGTCCATCACCGCTACAGAATCCGTGGGTTCTGCGCTGCCGAGCACGCTGGCCAGTGCGTCATCGAGAAAGCGCCCGAGATCGGCGCACTGCTCGGCCACCGAGCCGTGTGCCAGTGTGTCGATGCGTTCGCGCAGCGCCTCGATCAGATCATGATAGTTCGCCAGCGTACGGCGCACGATTTCGAGCTCCTCGCTTTGCGTGGCGAGGCGCTGGGCAAGGACTTCCTGGTTCGGCAGCACGCGTTCGCGGATGCGCTTGCCGAAGGCCTCTTCGCGGATCTTGGTGATGCGCTCGAAGGCACCGGAATCCTCCAGGCGCACGTCGGGAAACAGCTTCTGCAGATCGTCGGTCGTTACCGTGCCATCGTGGGACGGCAGTTCGCCGGCGGCGATGTGCTTCTGCAGCACGGCGCGGGGCACGCCGATCAGGTGGGCCGCGCGCGAAAGCGACAGCGGTTGCGACATGGGAGCCTCCTCTTTTTTGTTTGGGCGATGATACCGAATCGACTTCACGGACGTTTGATACACTCACGCGCTGTCGGGAAATACGGACTCCCGGCCAGCCAAAGACGGTGTCCCGTCCAAGCTCCGTCCATCGTGTTCTTCGCGAGGTAATTCAATGGACACCGCACAATCCTCTGCCGTCCCGCCAGCGCCGACTTTGGCGGAAGCTTTCCCCTACTGGCTCAAGCTCGGCTTCATCAGCTTCGGCGGCCCGGCCGGGCAGATCGCCATGATGCATCAGGAACTGGTCGAGAAACGGCGCTGGATCAGCGAGCACCGCTTCCTGCACGCACTCAACTACTGCATGCTGCTGCCAGGGCCGGAAGCGATCCAGCTGGCCATCTACATCGCCTGGCTGATGCACGGCATTGGCGGCGCCATCGTCGCCGGCGTGCTGTTCTTCCTGCCGGCCTTCGTGCTGCTCTCGGCGCTCGCGGCCGTGTATCTGAATTTCGGCGACGTGCCGCTGGTGCAGGGCATCTTCTACGGCATCAAGCCGGCGGTGGTGGCCGTGGTGCTGTTCGCCGCCTGGCG
>CAYNCH010000277.1:0-3211 GCA_964395815.1 uncultured Methyloversatilis sp. | reverse complement strand
GGCAGGTCGTCATGGACCAGGGAATAGGCATGGATCAGTTCGACGGCACAAGCAGCCACATCGATCTGCTGCGGATCGGCGCCGAACGCTTCGCCAGCGGCATGGCACAGCAGCGGGCGCATGCGTTTGCCGCCGCCGAGAGCACTGTAGCGCATCGCGGCATGCAGGCGGGCGGGGGCCGTGGCGGCAGGCGGCAACCAGCGCTCCAGCGCCGTTTCGGTACGGCGCTGGATCATGGCCATCCAGGCGGAAAAATCGTTCATCAAGCTGTGCCGCCTTCGTCGTCGGCGTTATCCGGTGCGGGAACCTCACGCAAATGTCCGCCATCGAGCAGACGGATCTTCTGTTCGGCACGCGCCAGGGTCTCCTGGCAGAAATCGAGCAGGACCATGCCGCGCTCGTAGGATTTGAGCGATTCCTCAAGCGGGGCGCTGCCATCTTCCATCGACTGGACGATGCCTTCGAGTTCCCTGAGGGCGACTTCGAAAGAGGCGGGCGGCTTGTTGGTGTGCTTCATCGGATCCGACACGGTTTGAGAACCCGCGAACATAGCTCAAGGTGGCCCTGCCGGTCAAATTCACCTATACTCGCCGGCCCGTCCGCATGTCGCCGAAACTTCGTTTTCGGATGATTTTCTTGGAGGTTGGTGAATGTCCGACATCGCATCGAAGGCGCTTCTGGCGCCGGGTGTTTCCCAGTTGCCCGTCGAATGGTATTTCGACGAAAAGCTGTTTGAACTGGAGAAACAACTCATCTTCGATGCCGGTCCGGGCTACGTCGGCCATGAGCGGATGGTGCCTGAGTTGTACAACTACCGCTCGACGGAATGGACCGACCATTCTCATATTCTCGTCCGCCAGCCCGACGGCATCTACCAGATGTCGAACGTCTGCCGCCATCGCCAGGCGATCATGCTGCAGGGTTCGGGCACGGCCGACAAGACCATCGTCTGCCCGATCCACCGCTGGACTTACGACACGCAGGGTGAGTTGATCGGTGCGCCGCATTTCCCCACTAACCCCTGCCTGAACCTGAACAAGGCCAAACTGGAAAACTGGAACGGCCTGCTGTTCAAGGGGCCGCGCTCGGCCAATGCCGACCTCGCCGGCATGAAAGTGGCCGGCGAATTCGACTTCAGCGGCTACAAGCTCGATCATGTCGAACTGCATCAGTGCAACTACAACTGGAAGACCTTCATCGAGGTCTACCTCGAGGACTACCATGTCGTGCCCTACCATCCGGGCCTCGGCAATTTCGTCACCTGCGACGACCTGACCTGGCAGTTTTCCGACTGGTATTCGGTGCAGAAGGTCGGCATCACCTCGCTGGCGAAGACCGGCAGCAAAACCTACGCGCAGTGGCACAAGGCCGTGCTTGATTACTACAACGGCGAGTTGCCGAAGCAGGGCGCGGTGTGGCTGACCTACTACCCGAACATCATGGTCGAGTGGTATCCGCATGTGCTGGTGGTGTCGACGCTGATTCCGCAGGATGTCGACAAGACGCTCAACGTCGTCGAGTTCTACTATCCGGAAGATATCGCGCTGTTCGAGCCGGAATTCATCAAGGCCGAGCAGGCCGCCTACATGGAAACGGCGATCGAGGACGACGATATCGGCGAGCGCATGGACCGCGGCCGCCATGCGCTGCTCAAGCAGGGGCGCAGCGAGGTTGGTCCCTACCAGTCACCGATGGAGGATGGCATGCAGCATTTCCACGAGTTTTATCGCCGCATCATGGGCGCGGCACTGGAGACAAAATGATCACCGTCGATGTTCATGAAGGCCGCGTCAGTGCCACGGTGCTGGGCGAATTCACGCTGGAGGATTTCACTGAGTTCGAGGAATTCCTCATCGCCCACAACCTGTTCGAAGCCCGCCCCGACCTGTTGGTTGATCTGCGCGAAATGGCCGGTTTCACGGTCGACATGGCGGTCGAAGAAGTCAAGTTCTCGCGCATCCACGGCGGCGATTTCCGGCGCATCGCGGTGGTCACCGACAGCCAGTGGGTGGCGTGGAGCGCCTGGCTGGAAACCCTGTTCGTGAATGCCGAGTTGCGCGTGTTTGCCGACCGCGACGAAGCGCGGGCCTGGCTGGCGGAGGCCCAGTGATGTCCGAAAATTATCAGCATCTGGTCAGCATCGACACGCTGGCCGAACACCTCGATGATCCTGACTGGATCGTGTTCGACTGCCGTCACGATCTCGGCAACACCGGCTATGGCGAGCAGGCTTACGCCAAGGGCCATATTCCCGGTGCCTTGTTTCTGCATTGCGACCGCGATCTGTCCGGCCCGATGACCGAGAAAAACGGCCGCCACCCCTTGCCCGACATGGCGGCCTTCGTCGCCAAGATGCGCGCCTGCGGTGTCACGCCGACTACGCAGGTAGTGGCCTACGACAACGAAGCGAGCGCTTTCGCCGCGCGGTTGTGGTGGCTGCTGCGCTGGGTGGGGCATGACAAGGTGGCGGTGCTCAATGGCGGCCTGCCTGCTTGGAAACGTGCCAAGCGGCCACTCGACCTGACCCAGCGCGCCGTGACCACGAGCCAGTTCGTTCCGCAGCCGCGCCCCGACATGGTGGTCGATGCCGCCTATGTGCAGGCCCACCTCGGTCAGCCCGACATGCTATTGATCGACGGCCGCAGCGAGGAGCGCTACGCCGGCCAGAACGAAACCCTCGACCCGGTCGCCGGCCACATCCCCGGCGCGCTCAACTTCTTCTATTTCGACAGCCTCGACGATGCCGCCGTGCACTTCAAGCCGGCCGACGAACTGCGTACCGAGTTCACTCACCTGACCGACGGATGCGATCCCAAGCATGTGGTGCACATGTGCGGCTCGGGTGTCACAGCCTGCGTCAACGTGCTGGCTATGGAACTGGCCGGCATGACCGGCTCGAAGCTCTACGCCGGGTCGTGGAGCGAGTGGTGTGCCGATCCGGGCCGGCCGTTCGTCACAGGCGATCAGCCGGGATAGCAGCCCGCCCACCCCCAGCCCCGCCCTCGAGGCGGGGAGATTTTGTGCGGGCTTCGCCCGACTAAAAGCGCGCCAGCGCCCAGCCGACGTGCTCACGCACCAGTGCGGAAGGATGATCCTGCCGTCCTGCCAGCGCCGACTTTTCCTGGGCTCCCGGTGCGGCATTGCCCAGCGCCACGGCGATGTTGCGCAGCCAGCGCTCGTGGCCGATGCGGCGGATCGGCGAGCCGGCCAG
>CAYNCH010000276.1:0-3216 GCA_964395815.1 uncultured Methyloversatilis sp. | reverse complement strand
TCGGTTGATCGGCGCCAATCATGCCGCGATGGGTGCGCTGCTTGCGGAGTCGTGGCTGCTTCCGCACGAGATTGTCGACGCGATTCGCTATCACCACCATCTGGACCAGCTGGCCGCCGAACGGATCCAGAATGCCGCCGCGACCGCCATGCCGCTGATCGCTCTGGTGCTGCTTGCCGAGCATCTGATCCACGAGCGCACCGGCGCTGGCCTCACCTGCGAGTGGACGAAGGTTGCCGATGTCGCGATGAAGGTGCTGAATATCGACGCGGGCAAGCTCGCCGAACTGCTCGAAGAGTGTCATGAGCCGATGGCGGGCTTTTTCGACTGATGGGTGGCCGTGTGGCGGATGGATAACGCAATGGGGATGTCCGGCAGCAGGAAGATTTCCTCCGACCAGGCGATTCTGGGAGCGCTGGCCATCTTGCTGCTCGGCTTGGCGGTGACCGCGTTTCTTGCGATTTGGCATGAACGCATGAACCGGGCGACCGCCGAGGCTAGTTTCTTGCGGCACGGCGATCATTTGCTGGAAGCGTTGCAGACGCGCATCACGAGTTATGGACATGGCATGCGCGGGATTCGCGGAGTGTTTATTGCCAACCCGGATACGGATCGGGCGATCTTCGAGACTTATGCTGCCTCGCGCGATCTCGAGCGCGAATTTCCTGGAGCGATCGGCATGGGATTCGTGCGCCACATCCCGCGCCTGCAGATCGAGACTTTTGTCCGGTTGCGCCGCGATGAATTGGGCCCTGGTTTCGATCTGCGACGGGATAAGCCCAACCCCGGCGATGCCATGGTGGTCGATTACTCCGCGTCGGCCGCATCCGGCGGACCGGCGATCGGTTTCGACATCGGTTCGGATGCCGGGCAACGCGAGGCGGCGCTGCGCTCGATGTGGACAGCCGATCTGGCTCTTTCGGCGCCTGCGGGGAGTGTTCGGGATGACGCCACGGCGACGCTTTCCCTGTTGCTGCCCATTTTTCGGCACGGCACGCCGGTCGATACGCCGCAACAGCGTGCCGAAGCCATATTCGGCTGGTCCCTGATGGTTCTCGATCCGCGGCGGATTTTTACCGGGCTGACGGATGAGCCGATCCAATACGCGCTGTTCGATGTGGTCGCGGATGAGTCGCCCATACGCATTTTCGACCCGGACAATCGCTGGCCCGTCGTCGATGGCATATCCGGCGCCGTATCTGCCGATAACGCGGATGATCTCGGAAAAACCTACGAGCTGAATTTCGCCAATCGATCCTGGTTGCTGGCGGTCGCGCCCAAGCCGGCTTTCTTCACGCGTCTGAACCAGACTTCACCGGGACTCACCTGGGCGGGCGGTGCGCTGGTTTCCCTGCTGCTGGCGCTGGTCGCCTATCTGCTGATGATTACCCGCCAACGGGCCGAGGCCATCGCCGAACAGATTTCCGAGCGGCTGCGGCTGGACCGGCAGCGCGCCAGCGACTTTTCTCGCAGCGCTTCGGACTGGTTCTGGGAAACGGATGTCCAGCACCGTTTCAGCTATTTTTCAGACAATTTCGCGCAAGTGTATGGCTTGAGTCCGAGTCAAGCGTTGGGCAAGAGCCGCAGCGAACTGCTGCGCACCAATCCGCACAATGCCCCGGAAATGGTCGAGGCGCATCTCGGGCAACTGAAGGCACATCAGCCATTCAAGGATTTCGAATACCGCATCGTCGGCAACGACGGCATGGAACGCTGGATTTCCATCTCCGGCATTCCGCATTTCGAGTCGAGCGGGCGTTTCGCGGGCTATCGCGGCACGGGATCGATCATTACGGAGCGCAAGCATGCCGAAGAAGCGCTGCTACGCGCCAAGGAGGCGGCCGAAGCGGCCAGCGTGGCGAAAAGCCAGTTCCTGGCCACCATGTCCCATGAAATCCGCACGCCGATGAACGGCATCCTTGGCATGGCGCAGTTGCTGCTCATGGACGGTGAGATGGGAGAAGATGAGCGTCGGGAACATGTTCGCACCATCTATGCTTCGGGACAAACCTTGCTGGTGTTGCTGAACGATATCCTCGACCTTTCCAAGATCGAGGCCGGCAAGATGGAGCTGGCGATCGCCGAGTTCGATCCGCAGCTGCTCATCGAGGATACCGTCCGGCTGTTTGTTCAGCCCGCTCAGGCCAAGGGTCTGCGGATCGACTCCGCATGGCGGGGCGAGCCGCGGCGGCATTATCTCGGTGATGCCATCCGTTTGCGGCAGATGCTGTCCAACCTGGTCGGCAATGCCGTCAAATTCACTGCACAGGGAAGCGTGAGCATCGAAGCCGCGGTAATCGAGGTTGCAGACCGGCATGCGTTGCTGGAATTTGCGGTCGTCGACACCGGTATCGGTATCCCGCCGGAAAAACTGGGCAGGCTCTTTCAGCCTTTCAGCCAGGTCGATAGCTCGACGACCCGTGAATTTGGCGGAACAGGCCTGGGCTTGTCGATCATTCGCAGCCTGGCGCAATTGATGGATGGCACCGTTGGCGTCGAAAGCAAGCCAGATACAGGCTCGCGCTTCTGGTTTCGCGTGCGCGTCGGCAGTGTCGGTGAGAGTCAAGCGGCTCGCGCAGAAAGTCAAGAGCCGGCCGACAGTGAGATCGGGACGGCGTCTTTGTCCGGTAGGGTGCTGGTGGTCGAGGACAATGTGATCAATCGCAAGCTGATGGATGCTTTGCTCGGAAAGCTCGGAGTTGCTTTACTGTCCGTCGAGAATGGCCAGAAGGCGGTGGATATTGTGAAGAGCGGCATGGATTTCCGGCTGGTGCTGATGGATATGCAAATGCCGGTCATGGATGGCTTGGCCGCTACCCGGCAGATTCGTTCCTGGGAACGGGAAACCGGTCGGTCAAGCTTGCCTATCGTTGCCCTGACCGCCAATGCCTTCGAGGAGGATGGTCAGCGTTGCCTCGCGGCCGGCATGGACGATTTTCTGACCAAGCCGATTCACTTGCAGGCGTTGAGTCGGGTGTTGGTCAAATGGCTTGGCACGCCAGGCCGCGAGATGGCATGTCCGGTGCCGAGCCGTGTCGCAACGGATGACAAACCCATCGGCCCCGTGTCCTGAAAGTCGTATCCGCCGGTCCGGGGTGCCGTCCCGCCGGCGCCGACTTTTACTGCGTGATGCGCCCGACGATCCAGTCCTTGGTCTGCGCGGCGTCCATGTCGAAGCGGCCGCATTGCATCATGCTGAAGCCGAAGACGTAGGCG
>CAYNCH010000275.1:0-3219 GCA_964395815.1 uncultured Methyloversatilis sp. | reverse complement strand
AATCTGCTCGAACAGGTTTCGAAAGCGCATCTCGCTCTCGCGCAGGGCCTGCTCGGACTGTATCTGCTGCGTGATGTCGCGCGCGATGCCGAACAGGCCGATGATCTGATCCTGCGCATCGCGGATCGGGTACTTGCGGTTGTCGATCCAGCCCTTGCGACCGTCGCGGGTGACGTACTCCTGGATTTCCTGCGCTACCGGTGCGCCGGCGAAAACCTTTTTCTCCAGCTGGTAGAAGTTGTCGGCATAGGTTTCGGGGAAAAGGTCGTAGTCGGTCTTGCCGAGCAGGTCCGTCCAGTGTTCAGCGGGCTCGCACAAGGGCACGAGCGTCTGACTGGCGCCGGTGAACACGTGGTTCCGATCCTTGAAATAAATGAAGTCGTCCGTGCTTTCCATCATCGCCCGGAAATTCACGGTTTCAGCTGCGTCACCGAGCGTACGCGGCAGACTGCGGGCATCCTGCAGACGCAATTCGAGTACCGTAACGCCCTCTTCTGTGCCTTTCGTGAAGATCGCCTTGATGCAACGGATGCGGCCATTGGCCTGCCGGATGCGCAGGTTGCATTCGCCTGCCTGTGCGACCGTCGTGGAATCGAACAAGTGTGCCACGACATCCGCATCATGAGCATGGATCCGGTCGATCAGCGCCACCTCGCCGCGCATCAGCCGTTCGGGAGCAAAACCGAGCAGGCTGGCTACGCTCTCGCTGACGGAAAGTAGTACCGGACGCTCGGTCAGCGAGTATCGGAATGTAGCTTCGAGCATGCGAATCTTCCCGTCAGTCCTCCGGCTGCAATGCTTGCCATTGTAATGGCGATATGCGCCGGGGGTAGCGGCTTCCGAATGTCAATGACGTAATGTGCGCCGCCGCTGTGCCCAGACGATCAGCGCTAGCAAGAACAACGCCGGCACGTACATCCATTCCTTGTCCGGCCGCGAGGTAGGCAGCTCGACGGCGGTGATGGCGAAGCCCTGTTCGATGCCGAGCTTTTCCGCCTGGCTGCCGAATTGCACGGCCAATACTTGCACGCCGTCGCCTTGTGCCATCGCCTTGACACCGGCGGCATCGAGCCGCGCCCGGCCGTTGTCGGCCGGGGCGCCGAGCGGCAGCAGCACGCCCTTCTTGACATCCTTGCCCTCGATGCTGATTCCTTCGATCCACAGCCGCAGGCGTTCGCCGTCCGGCAGCTGCTGCGCCACCTCGAAGACCTTGGCACCGGGGAGTTGCTGGAAGGGCGGGTGGATCATGTCCCACCAGAAGCCCGGGCGGAACAAGGTGAAGCAGACCAGCAGCAGGGCGAGCGACTCCCACCAGCGGTTTTTGGTCAGGAACCAGCCCTGCGTCGCCGCCGCGAACAGCAG
This sequence comes from uncultured Methyloversatilis sp., assembly GCA_964395815.1. Classification (GTDB taxonomy): domain Bacteria; phylum Pseudomonadota; class Gammaproteobacteria; order Burkholderiales; family Rhodocyclaceae; genus Sulfuricystis. The sequence goes on along the minus strand of CAYNCH010000275.1, from coordinate 1,857 downwards.
GTTGGCGACGATCGCGCTGGCGACGACCACGACCAGGTGCAGCCAGGAGTCGATGCCGATCATCAGCAACTGGGTGTTGAAGATGAACATGAACGGCAGGATGGCGGTGCGGATGGAATAGCCGAAGGCGGTGACGCCGGTTTTGATCGGATCACACTTGGCGATGCCGGCCGCCGCGTAGGAGGCGAGTCCGACCGGCGGCGTCACGTCGGCCATCAGCCCGAAATAGAACACGAATAGATGGACGGCGATCAGCGGTACCAGCAGGCCGCTTTGCGCGCCGACCTCGACCACCACCGGCGCCATCAGGGTGGACACGACGATGTAGTTGGCCGTGGTTGGCAGGCCCATGCCGAGGATCAGGCAGATTGCCGCGACCAGCAGCAGCATCACCATCAGGTTGCCGCCGGAGACGGTTTCGACGAACTCGGTGAGCACCAGGCCGACGCCGGTCAGCGTCACGGTGCCGACCACTATGCCGGCGGTGGCAGTGGCGATGCCGATGCCGATCATGTTGCGCGCGCCGATGGTCAGGCCATCGAACAGGTCGCGCCAGCCTTTGGCGAAAGCGGCACCAAGCTGGCCGCGACCGCGGAACAGTGCGAACAGCGGACACTGCGTGACGAGGATGAACATCAGGAAGCAGGTGGCCCAGAATGCCGACAAGGCCGGCGAGAGTTCTTCGACCATCAGGTTCCAGATCAGCGCGACTACCGGCAGCAGGAAGTGCAGGCCGGATTTCAGCGTCGGCCCCGGATCGGGCAGTTCGGTGATCGGATCGTTCGGATCGTCCATGTGCAGTTCCGGATACCCGGCCGCAAAGCGGATCAGTGCGATATAGGCCACCAGCATGCCGCCGGTGATCAGCAGGAAAGAGGCTTCGCCCGCTACCGACTTGATCCAGCCCAGGCCGTAATACACCGCGCCGGCCAGGACGATGAACCCGGTGAGGTTCATCAGCGTCGCGATCAGGCGCGAGCGCCAGGGTTGGATGCTGCGCCGCGGCAGGCCGCGGATATCGGCCTTCATCGCCTCAAGATGGACGATGTAGAACAGCGCGATGTAGGAAATCAACGCCGGCAACAGCGCGTGCTTGAGCACCTGGGTGTAGGGAATGCCGACATATTCGACCATCAGGAAGGCCGCCGCGCCCATCACCGGCGGCATGATCTGGCCATCGACCGAGGCGGCAACCTCAACCGCAGCGGCCTTGTCAGGCCGGTAGCCGACGCGCTTCATCAGCGGAATGGTGAAGGTGCCGGTGGTGACGACGTTGGCGATCGACGAACCGGAGATCAGACCGGTCGCGGCCGAAGCGACCACGGCCGCCTTGGCCGGACCGCCGCGCAGGTGGCCGAGGAAGGAAATCGCGCTCTTGATGAAGTAGTTGCCGGCGCCGGCGGTTTCAAGTAACGCGCCGAACAGGACGAACAGGAAGATGAAGCCGGTCGAGACGCCCAGTGCCACGCCGAACACGCCTTCGGTGGTGAGCCACAAATGTGACATGCCCTTGGCCAGCGAGGCGCCCTTGTGGGCGATCATGTCCGGCATGTAGGGGCCGAGAAAGACATAGGCGATGAAGACCACGGCGAGAATCACCATCGGCAGCCCGAGCGCGCGGCGCGCGGCTTCGAGCAGCAGGGTCAGGCCGGCAATGCCGACCGCCAGGTCGAACGCCGTGGGCTGACCGGGACGCCCGGCCAACTCGCGGTAGAACAAAAACAGATAGGCCATGCAGAACGCGGCCACGCCGGCCAGCAACCAGTCGGCCCAGGGCACATGGCGGCGCGGCGAGCGCTTGAAGGCCGGATAGGCGAGGAAGCCGAGGAACACTGCAAAGGCCAGGTGCAACGAACG
>CAYNCH010000274.1:0-3220 GCA_964395815.1 uncultured Methyloversatilis sp. | reverse complement strand
CATCCAGCAGCTTGTGCCAGCCGACATGCAGGTTGACGATGGAGTAACCGTCGGTCGTGCACCGCTCCGGCGCGGTCATCGCGCGTCCGCAGTCCGCGGGAATCTGCAAGGCTGCCGCGGGCGGGCGCTTGCGCCCGTTGGTCGTATCGCCCACCATCAGCCATTGTGGCGTGATGCTCAGGATGTCGCGATAACGCAGGGTCAGGCCCAGCTTGAGCTTGCGGTCGGCGACATAGGGAATTTCCCACTCGACGCCATCCCCCTCGTCGAGAGTACCGTGGATCCAGCTGGCACTGCCCCACAGATCGCCCGACCAGGCTGTACCGAGCCGAAAACGCCACTGCGCCATCAGATCGAGTCCTTTCTGGATCTGGATGCCAGCGTTGCCTTTCGTTTCAGGACTGATCAGGACGGCGCCCGGGATGGCATCGATGTTGGCCGAGGGCTGATTGACGACCAGGTTCTCGATCTGGCTGCGATAGAGGTTGGTCACGAAGTTCAGGTTCTGGCGTGGGCGCCAGTCCCAGGTCAGGCTGAGGGTTTTCGCCTTCTCGGGCTCCAGCTCGAAGTTGGGAACGCGAAAGCCGAATCCCTGGAACAGGCCGCTGGCATCCTTCGAGCCATCGAAGCTGCCGAACGAACTCAGATATTCCTCCGGCGAGGGGGCGCGAAACGCTTCTCCGTACATGGCCTTGAAGACATGCTGCGCACTGGCCCGCCAGACCGCTCCCAGGCGCGGATTGACCGTCTGTCCGTAATCCGAATGGTGATCGAGTCGCACACCGGCCATGGTCGAAAACTGCTTGTTCCATTCGGCCTGCCACTGCGCATACGCGGAGTAATTGTCGAAACGGGCATCGTAGATTTGCAGGGGCAGGGGGGTGTTCGGATACCGATAGCCCTGGCTTTGCGGCCCTTTGTCGGTATCGTAGGGCGCCGGCAACGAAGCTGTTTCGATGGCGTAGTGCTTTTGGTAACCCAAGCCGGCCTGAATGCGGTGCGAATCGTTGAGCGTCCAGACGAGGTTCTGTTCGATTCCCAGGCGTTCGCCCCACACATATGAATAACCGTTCGTGAAACCGTTGTAGAAGTTGGTGTACTTGGCTTTCGGGTCGACCTCCATGCGCGAGTAGTCCACCACGAGCTCGCCGGAAAGATTGGCCGAGGGAGCGAAACGGTATTTGCCGTAGAGCGTGTCGGTGGTGGTCTGCCACTGCGAACTGCTCTGGTAGAAGGCGGTTGCCGGCGGATCGCCGGTGCTGGTCAGGCTTTGGAAGATAGTGCGGTAAAACCCGAAGCTCAGCCTGTCGCCCAGGTCCATGCGGGCAAACAGGCTGCCGCTGGAGATGTCGCCCACATAGTCTTCGCGGTCGGCCGCGGTCACGCCGCCCGCAGCGACCTTGCGGAAGTCGTCCGGATAGTCTTGTTGCAAAGGTGCCCGGTCGGAACGCTGGGCATGCCCGCCGACGTTCAAGGCCAGGCGGTCGTTCCGGTAGCCCGCCATGAACGAAACCTCGCGGGAATCGAAATTGCCCGCCCCCACCTGGGCCCAAGCGCCCTGCCGGTCGGCGGGACGATCGGTGATGATGTTGACCACCCCGGCCACCGCATCGGCGCCATACAGCGCCGCGGCCGGGCCATAGAGGAATTCGACCTGCCTGGCTGGATAGAGCGCCAGATTCTCGGCGACCGGAATGTTGCCGCCGGCAGGGTGGCCGATGCGCACCCCGTCGAGCATGATCACCAGCTTGTTCGGGCCGACATACCCCTGGATGCCGAACTGGTTGTACTGCGAGGATTTGGTGCCGCGCTGGAAGTCGACGCCCGGCATGTCGGCGAGCAGGTCGGCCAGGTTTTTGTAGCGCCGCTCGCGGATTTGTTCGCGGGTCACCACGACGATGTGTGCGGGTGTCTGGTCGCGCGTCTCGGACTGCCGCGAGGCGGTGACCACCGGCGTATTGATCAGTTCCATCAAGGACATGGACATCAGCTTGTCCAGCTCGTCCTCGACCGGCGCGGCGGCCACTGCCAACTGAGGCACCAGACCGAGACAGGCCAGTTTGCCCCAGTGCGCTAACGGAGTATTCATGAGCGTGCCTGCTTCCGGAAGGATTCGATGCCGAATGTTACAGCGTCGCTGAAATGGAAGCTTCGCCGTCCCGCCGGCACCGACTTTTGCTCCAATGGTACATGCGACAATCTGTCGCATCCCGCACCGGACAGCGGCCGCGTGCCTGGCTTCATCCATTGTTATATTGCAGGTCTGCTCCTCCGAATCATCTACCGCATCTGCCCACATGAAACGTCTGCTGTCTTTTCTTTGCACCCTGCTGCTTGCCGCCCTCGTTTCTTCATGTGGCGGCGAGCCGCCCCCCAAACTGAACACGGGCGATGCCGCACCGCGCTTCAAGACCGTGCAGCTTGACGGCGCGCCCGTCGATTTTCCGTCCGGCTACGCGGGCAAGCCGGTGGTCTTGCGTTTCTGGGCCGACTGGTGCAAGTTTTGCGAACCGGAAATGAAGCTCATCGACACGATGCGCCAGCGCTATCCGGCGCTGACGGTGCTGGCTGTCAATGCCGGCCAGGACAGGGCGACGATCGAGGCCTTCATGAAGAAGCTCGGTGTCGGCTATCCGGCCGCGCTCGACGAAAGCTCGAAGATCGCCAAATCGTACGGCGTCGTCGGCCTGCCGACCACTTATCTGATCGACGGCCAGGGCATCGTGCGCGGCAAGATCGTCGGCGAGGCCGACGAGGCGATGTTCGATCGCTACTTCAAGCAATTGACGCAATGATCGCCTGCGACCTGTGCAGCCTCGACTGCGGGGTAAAACCCTTCGACCTCGCCACGCCAGACAGGACGCTGCATTTCTGCTGCGAAGGCTGCCGCGGCATCTACATGATGATCCATGACCTCGCCGAGGTACCGCAATCGGCGCAAAATGCACATACCGATTTGAATGAAAGGAACTCGACATGAACGGCATGATGGAAGAAGGCGCCCGCCAGGCCTCGCACATGATGGGCGGAATGATGGGCCAGATGGGCAACATGATGTCCCGCCCGATGGCTGGTGGCGCGATGATGGCGGCCGGTGGCTATGCGGCCGGCAAGGGGCTGCTCGGCGCAGGCACCGCATTCCTGCGCAACCCGCTGGTGGTGCTGGCGGCAGGCGTTGCGGCCGGCTACCTGATCTTCAAGTACGAAAAGGAGATCATCG
>CAYNCH010000273.1:0-3231 GCA_964395815.1 uncultured Methyloversatilis sp. | reverse complement strand
CGTTGCCGACCACCTCGGCGAGCACGAAATCGGTCTGGTCGAGCTGCAGCTTGCCGGCTTCGATCTTCGACAGGTCGAGGATGTCGTTGATGATGGCCAGCAGGTGGCGGGCCGCGAGGGTGATGCGGCCGGCCTGCGCCTTGCGCTGCGGATCGGATTCGTCGCGCTGCAGCAGGTGGGCCATGCCGATCACGGCGTTCAGCGGCGTGCGAATCTCGTGGCTCATGTTGGCGAGGAACTCGCTCTTGCTGCGGCTGGCCGCTTCGGCCGCGGCGCGGGCCTCTTCGAGGGCGCGGCGGTCGGCGTCGATGCGTGCCTGCATGCGCCGCCGCTGGATGATGCCGCAGACGCGGATGAACAGCTCCTCGGCCACCACGGGCTTGATGACATAGTCGGAAATGCCGAGATTGAACAGGTCGAGACGGCGCGCCGCATCGTCGAAGGCGGTGACGGCGAGCACCGGCACGTCGCCGCGCGCATCGGTGCGGCGGCGGATCTGGTTGACCAGGCCGGCACCGCTCATGCGGCCGTCGAGCACAATATCGGTCACCACCAGGTCGTAGTCGGTCTGCTCGAAGGCGGCCAGGCCGGCCTCGGCGGTGCCGTAGGCGTCCACCGTCAGTCCGTGCTCTTCGAGAATCGCTTTCAGCACCTCGCGCTGCGCCGGCGAATCCTCGATATAAAGAATGCGGCCATCGATGCGCCGGCGCACGTCGGTGAAGCGCTGGATGAAGGCCAGCAACTGGTCGACGTCGCGCTTGTTGAAGATGTCGGTCACGCCGACCGGCAGCGCGCGGGTCAGTTGCGTTTCGTCATCGACCGAAGTCAGCAGCGCGAACGGAATGTGGGCGTAGTGCGCCATGTCGCGCACCTGCCGGCAGAGCTGGATACCTTCCATGTCGGACAGGTAGAAGGCCGAGCAGATGAAGTCCACCGGCGCGCCGTCCAGATGCGCCAGCGCCTCGCTGCCGCTGTTGCAGGTGAGCACCTGGTGGCGGGGCGATTCCAGCTGACGCACGAACATCGACTGGAACATCCGGCTGTCGTCGACGAGCAGGATGCGGACGGTTTCGGTGGGTTTCGTCATCATGTCGGTACGCTCGGGGTGTGCGGGCTGCTCTGGATGGGGTGGGCGGGTAGGGCAGCGACGGCCGCCCGCAGCAGGTCGAGGGCCGTATCGAAGGCGAACGCCTCGATCTGCCGCTGGATGGCCTTGCCCTGCCGGCCGAAGGCCGCCTCCAGCAACGCGGCGTGTTCGCGCCAGCAGTGGGCGGAGGCTATGTCGTCGGCGCCGAGCAGGGCGTCGAGTTCGGCGACGACGGCCTGCAGCTCTGCCGGGTCATAGGCGGAAACGCTGCTGGACGGGCGGGCTGCCGCCATACCGGACTCCCCGGGCAGGAGAGCGCGCAAAGCCTCGCTCAGCCGGGTGAAGTCGCCGGCCAGCAGCGCCGCCTGTTCCTGCAGCGGCGGGGCGATGGCCGTGGCGTCGCGCAGCCCGGCTTCGAGACTCAGCGCGGTATCGCGCAGCGCCGCAGCACCCACTGTCGCGGCGATGCCCTTGAAGGTGTGAGCGGCGCGCCGGGCGGCCTCCAGATTGCCGGTCGCCAGAGACTGCAGCAGCTCGGCGGGCAGAGGGCTGGCGGTGAACTTGTCGAGCAGGCGCAGGTAGAGCTTGATGCGGCCGCCGGACGACTTGAGTCCCAGCGCCGTGTCGAGCCCGGTGTCGCGCGCCAGGCGGGCGAGCAGGGCGTCGTCCGGGCCTGCCGCCGAAAAAGTCGGCGCGGGCGGGACGGCATTGGTCGCAGCGGCAGCGATGGCCCCAGTGGCATTCACTGCATCAGCTGCATCGGTGGCCCCAGCGCTGCCGCGGGCCGGCAGCCAGCGCAGCAGCGCACCGTAGAGCACCTCGGGATCGACCGGCTTGGCGATGTGGTCGTTCATGCCGGCGGCGAGGCAGGCCTCGCGGTCCTCGTCGAAGGCATTGGCGGTCATCGCCAGGATGGGGGTCTGCGCGTGCGCCGGCAGGGTGCGGATCATCCGCGTCGCATCCAGCCCGCCCATGACGGGCATCTGCATGTCCATGAGGATCAGGTCGTAGGCGTGCTGGCGCGCCATGTCGAGGGCGATCTGGCCATCCTCGGCGACATCGACTTCGAGGCCGGCCTGGCTCAGCAATTCCAGGGCGACTTCCTGATTGATCGGGTTGTCCTCGGCGAGCAGCACGCGCGCGCCGGCATGGGCGGCGAGGCGTTTCTCGGCCAGTCCGGCCGCAGCGGGCGCCACCGCCAGGGGCAGGTGCTGCCCCGACAGCAGCTTCTGCACGGCCTCGTCGAGCTGGCGGGGTGTCACCGGCTTTTGCAGCAGCGCACCGAAGCCGCCCGCCACCAGATGGTCGAGCCCGATTTCCGCCGCGCAGGAGCTGACGAGCATGCAGGCCGGTGCGGGGCGAACATTGCGCAGGCGGCGGCCGACCTCGATGCCGTCGATGCCGGGCATCTGCCAGTCGCACAGGACGATGTCGAACGGGGTGCCGGACGTAGCGGCGGCCGCGATGCTGGCCAGCCCGGCTGCACCGTCCGCCGCGGTCTCGACCCGCATGCCGCTCATTTCCAGAATGTCGGCGAGCGATTCGCGCGCTTCCGGCAGATCGTCGATGACCAGCGCACGCAGGCCCCGGGTGTCGATGCGCGGACGCGGTGCGGGTTCGCTGGCATGGCCGTAGCCGAAGGGGGCCTCGATCCAGAACGTGCTGCCCCGGCCGGGCTGGCTGTCGACGCCGATGTGGCCGCCCATTAGTTCGGTCAGCCGGCGGCTGATGGCGAGGCCCAGGCCGGTACCGCCGTATTTGCGCGAGATCGAGGTGTCGGCCTGCTCGAAGGGCTGGAACAGGCGGGCCTGCTGTTCGGGTGTCATGCCGATGCCGGTGTCGGCGATCTCGAAACGCACCCTCAGGTTCTGGTCCTCGGCCGCCACGACGGCGGCGCGCAGCGCGATGCTGCCGTGTTCGGTGAACTTGACGGCGTTGCCGGCGAAATTGAGCAGGATCTGGCCGAGCCGCAGGCCGTCGCCGCGCAGCACCGGCGGCACGCCGTGCAGGCTGGCGACCAGCTCGATGCCCTTGGCCTCGGCCTTGTCGCGGATCAGGGCGACCACGTTGTCGATGATGCGCTCGGTCTCGAAGTCGGTGTCTTCGAGGTGGAACTTGCCGGCCTCGATCTTCGACAGGTCGAG
>CAYNCH010000272.1:714-3233 GCA_964395815.1 uncultured Methyloversatilis sp. | reverse complement strand
GCGGCGGTGCGCGAAATGTGGAAGTCGGCCAACCACGCCTTCGCGCTGTGCCCGCTGCTCACCGATGGCGCCATCGAGGCGCTGGAGCTGTGCGGCACCGATGACCTGAAGCAACAGTACCTGCCGAAGATGGTGTCGGGCGAATGGACCGGCACCATGAACATCACCGAGCCGCAGGCCGGCTCGGACCTCGCGGCGATCCGTGCCCGCGCCGAACCGCAGGCCGACGGCAGCGTCAAGGTGTTCGGCCAGAAAATCTTCATCACCTACGGCGAGCACGACATGGCGGAGAACGTCATCCACCTCGTGCTGGCGCGCCTGCCGGATGCGCCGCCCGGGGTGAAAGGCATCTCGCTGTTCGTCGTGCCGAAGTTCCTCGTGAATGCGGATGGCTCCCCGGGGGCGCGCAACGACGCGTACTGCGTTTCCATCGAACACAAGCTCGGCATCCACGCCAGCCCCACCTGCGTGATGAGCTTCGGCGACCATGGCGGTGCCACCGGCTTCTTGGTTGGCAAGCCGAACGAGGGCCTCAAGTACATGTTCGTCATGATGAATGCCGCGCGCTACGCCGTGGGCCTCGAAGGCCTCGGCCATGCCGAAGCCGCCTACCAGCATGCGCTGGCCTATGCGAAGGAGCGCGTGCAGAGCCGGGCCATCGAGGGTTCCGATGCCCCGGTACCGATCATCCGCCATCCCGATGTACGCCGCATGCTGATGCTGATGAAGGCGCAGACCGAGGCGATGCGCGCGCTGGCCTACGTCACGGCCGCCGCACAGGACAAGGCGCTGCATCATCCCGATGCGGCGGAACGGCAGCGGCAGGCCGCCTTCGTCGACCTGATGACGCCGGTGGTGAAAGGCTGGCTCACCGAGACGGCCAACCGCATCGCCTACCTCGGCGTGCAGGTGCATGGCGGCATGGGCTTCATCGAAGAGACCGGCGCCGCGCAGTTCATGCGCGATGCGCGCATCACCACGATCTACGAAGGCACGACGGGAATACAAGCCAATGACCTGATCGGCCGCAAGATCGACCGCGAGGGCGGGGCGACGCTGAAAGGCGTCATCGTGCAGATGCGCGAAACGCAGGCTGCGCTGGCGTCTTTTGCCGACGCGGACATGCAGGCCATCGCCGCCGCGCTGGCGACGGGTATCGATGCCACGGAACTGGCCGGCGACTTCATCGTTGCGCAGTACGGATCGAATGTGCGCGAGGTCGCGGCGGGCGCCGTGCCTTTCCTGCAATTGATGGGCATCGTCTGCGGCGGCTGGCAGATGGGGCGGGCCGCACTGGTGGCCGTGGAAAAAGTCGGCGCTGGCGGGACGGCGACAGCCGGATCCGCCGCCAGCCTGGGGACGCCACCGTTTTATGCGGCGAAGCTGAAAACCGCGCGTTTCTATGCCGAACATGTGCTCGTCGAGGCACCCGGGCTGGCACGCGAAATCGTCGCCGGTGGCGCGAGCGTCCTCGCGCTGGAGGACGACCAGTTCTGAACGTGCCGGCCTGATCGAGCAGGCCGGCTTCAGGCTGCTACACTGCACATCCATGGACAGAAGCGAACTCTACCGTCGCATCGCCACCGGCCAGGATGGCGGCGACCTGGTAATTCCGACGCACGCCGAACTCGGCCTGCGCATCCGCCGGACGCTCGACGATCCCGACTGCTCGGTGGATCAGGCGGCCAAGCTGGTCCAGGCCGATCCTTTCCTGGCCGCACGCGTGGTCGCAGTGGCGAATTCGGTCGCCTACAACCCCGGTGGCCGCGTCATCACCGATGTCCGTCAGGCGGTGGCCCGCCTCGGTTTCCGTACCTTGCGCACGCTGGCGATGTCGCTGCTGGTGAAGCAGTTGTCGGGCGAGCCGAGCAATCCGGTGCACCGCGAGATTGCACAGGGGCTGTGGGAGCACACGGTGCATGTCGCCGCCCTCAGCCATGTACTGGCCCGCCGCGTGACCCATCAGGATCCCGAGGCCGCGCTGTTTGCCGGCATCCTGCACGAAGTGGCGGGCTTCTATCTGATTGCCCGCGCCAAGGACTTGCCGGATCTCCTCGAAGGCGATCTGGCCGATTGGCAGGGCGAAGGCGAGCGGATCGTCGGCAGAGCGCTGCTCAAGGCACTGGAAGTGCCGGAAGCCGTGGCCAAGGCCATCGAGGATTTGTGGGAAGGCTATCTGGCGATTCCCTCGACATCGCTCGGCGACACTTTGCTGCTCGCCGAGGAACTCGCGCCGATCGCTTCGCCGCTCTACTGGTCGCCAGAGGCGGAAAACGCCGATACCGGCCTGCCGCGCATCGAGATGGTGCTCGATTCGGCGCTGCTGTCCGAAGTGCTGGCCGAATCGTCCGGCGAGGTGCAGTCGCTGATCAGCGCGCTCAAGTAACGCTGGCGCGCCAAACTTACATCCCCTGGTAGATCGGCCCTTCGCCGCCCTGCGGCGTGACCCAGTCGATGTTCTGCCCCGGATCCTTGATGTCGCAGGTCTTGCAGTGCACGCAGTTCTGCGCGTTGATCTG
>CAYNCH010000272.1:0-682 GCA_964395815.1 uncultured Methyloversatilis sp. | reverse complement strand
ATAGACACCAGCCGGGCAGTAGCGCTGCTCGGGCGCGGCGTACAGGGCGAGGTTGTGCGCGATGGGCACCGCCGCATCTTTCAGTCGCAGGTGGCAGGGCTGGTCTTCCTCGTGGTTGGTGTTGGAGAGGAACACCGAGGACAACCGGTCGAAGGTCAGCGTGCCGTCCGGCTTCGGGTAATCGATCGGCGTGTGCCTGGCCGCTGGTTCCAGCTTGACGTGGTCGGCCGTCAGCGGCAGCGTCCACGGCGCCTTGCCGCGGAACAGGTTCTGGTCGATGCCGAACAGCAGCGAGCCGAGCCACAGGCCGCGGTTCATCAGTGGCTTGAAGTTGCGCGCGCGGTGCAGTTCGTCGAACAGCCAGGACTGGCGGAACGCCTCGGGATAGGCGGTCAGCTCGTCGCCCTGCCGGCCGGACGCCAGGGCATCGGCCACGGCGTCCGCCGCCAGCATGCCCGACTTGATCGCCGCATGGCTGCCCTTGATGCGCGAGGCGACCAGGAAGCCGGCATCGTCGCCGAGCAGCGCGCCGCCGGGAAAGATCAGCTTCGGCAGCGCCTGCAGGCCGCCCGAGGCCAGTGCGCGGGCGCCGTAGGCGAGCCGCTTGCCGCCCTCGAGCATGTTGCGGATCTCGGGATGGGTCTTGAGCCGCTGCATTTCCTCGAAGGGCGAGAGGTAGGGG
>CAYNCH010000271.1:0-3233 GCA_964395815.1 uncultured Methyloversatilis sp. | reverse complement strand
AGCTCGGCGCATCTCTTGGTATAATTCGCCGGCATTATGAGTGACAAGAATTCCCCCGCTACCCGCTACTGCTACCACTGCCGCACCCACCATCCGGTGGAGGAGATGAAGCTGCTCGTCACCAAGACGGGTTCGCGTTGGCGTTGCATCAAGAGCATCGAAGCCGTGAAGCGCTCCAAGGAAGAGCGCGACCAGTACGGCCGTCAGGTTTCGGCTGCAAATCAGGCCGAAGCTTCCGGTCGGGCCCGGATGCTCAACAAGATCCAGCAGGGTCGGTAAGCCACCTTCAGGCGAGTTTCTCGCATAGCGCGGACATCCGTTCCGCGCGGTTTGCGATCGCGTGCCGCAGCACGTCCGCGTTCGCCTGCAGGATCACGCGATGTTTCGCCCTAGTCACGCCGGTATAGACCAATTCGCGGGTGGTAACGTGCGACATGACCTCCGGCAAGATCAGCAGCACTTGCCCGAACTCCGAACCTTGTGACTTGTGCACTGTCATCGCCCAGGCCGGCTCCCAGGCCGGAAGGCGCACGGCGGATATCCAGCGCCAGCCCTGATTCGCATCGGCGGCGGGAAAGCACGCCTTCAGCGCCCCATCGGCAGGATCGACCAGCATCAGGCCGATATCGCCGTTGAAAAGCCGCAGCGTCAGGTCGTTTTTCACCACCATGATCGGCAATCCCGGCTGCGGTACTACGCCAAGCGCGCGATTGACGCGTGCGACATCGCTGCGTAGTGCGCACAGCACGCGAAAACTGGAAAACCGTTCAAACAACTCGGTGGACGATGCGCCAGCGGCCACTGCTGCACAGTAAGGCGCATAGCCTTCACGGGCTGTCACCAGGGAGGACGGATCGTCGCCGTCGCGCCAGATAAGGTCGTCGCCCCCGGCCTCCAGGCACTGGAGCGCTTCATCGGCCTCGCCGCGGCGCAGCGTGCCGGCGAAACGGCCGATACCGCTCGCCGCGTTGAAGCGAAAACTCGTTTTCAGCATGGCGACGCACCCCGTCAGCCGGGGGCTGGCACACAGGTCCGCGAACACCGCACCAGCCTCGACCGCCGCAAGCTGATCACGGTCGCCGAGCAGGATCAGCCGTGCCGACTCCGGCAAAGCCGCCAGCAGATGAGTCATCAGCGACAAGTCGATCATCGATGCCTCATCGACCACCAGCACGTCCACGGCCAGCGGCTGCTCCCGGTTCCGGTAATACCCGCGGCCATCGACACGCATGCCGAGCAGACGATGCAGCGTCTGCGCCTTACCATTGTCACCTTCGCCTTCACCCTCGATCATGACGCCGGCAGTACGCAAGGCCTCGCCCATGCGTGCCGCCGCCTTGCCGGTCGGTGCGGCGAGCGCGATGCGCAGCTTTGGTTCCCGTCCCAGCAGCAGGCCGATGATGCGGGCCAGGGTGTGAGTCTTGCCGGTACCGGGGCCGCCCGAGACGATGCACAGACGCTGCGTCAGCGCAATGCGGGCCGCCTGGCGTTGGCCTTCATCCGCAAAGAGTACGGCAAGCCGTGTCTCGATGGCTACGTCGGCATCGGTGGGGATGACCGCGACAGCACGCGCCACAAGATCCGCGGCGATACGCGACTCATGCGACCAGTAACGGCGCAGATAAAGCCGACGGCCGTCCCAGACCAGCGGGGTCCACTCGTCGGCCGTACCGACAATCGGCAGTGTGGCCAGTGCGGCCCGGAAATCGGCCCGCTGCGCCGCACCCATCTCGGCGGCCCAGGGTCCCCAGCCCGCCTCGCGGTCGAGATCGGCACACACATGACCGTCCTGCGTCGCCTGACAGGCGAGCACCAAGGCCAGTTCCGCCTGAGGGTTGCCCTCCCCCAGTGCGTGTGCGAGGTGAAACACGACCGACGGCAGATTCATCGTAGCCATTGTTCAATCTCGTCGTGGGCCGGTCGTGCGAAATGGATGCCGGTCGAGGTACCGGGCGTCATGCCGCGCAGGAACAGGTAATAGACACCGCCGAAGGCCTGTTCCCAGTCGAGTGCCGGTTCCCGCAAACTCAGCGCACGCCTCAGCGCGGCCGCATAAATCTGCTGTTGCAGGTCGTAGCGATGCAGCCGCATCGCCGCGGCGAGCGCCACCGGGGCGTAATCGGCACGACTGTCGCCGAGATGATTCGATTTCCAATCGACGATGTACCAGCGTTCGGCATGGCGGAAGACCAGATCGATGAAGCCTTTCATGTAGCCTGCCCGCTGTGCCGGCGAGCCGAGCGGGAAAGCGAACTCGAGCTCCACGAGCCGCTCGTTGCGGGGAACATCGGTCAGCCGCAGGCCCGCGGCATCGAGCGGGGCGGCAAGGACATCGGCCACCAGACACTCGACTACCGGCTGCCATGCGGATGCATAGCCGAATTCGGCCAGCGCCGCGGCGATGACGGGACCGGACGACTGTGATCGCTGGAAGTCGATACGCTCGAAGATCGCGTGCAGGCAACTGCCCGCACGTGTCCCGCGGGGAAAATCGTGGATGCTCGCAAAAGTCGGCACCGGCGGGACGGCAGGCAGCGCGGGAGACATGACCACGCCGCACTCGGCCTCGCGGTCGGCATCACGATCGGCGGCGCCCTCTTCCGCCAGGCGCGCCGCAAGTGCCGAAAAGCTCGTCACACGCCATGGCGCAGGTATCGTGCCGGCAAACCTGCGCAGCCTGCCGTCCACAACGGGACATACAGGCATCGCAACCTGCGCACCCTCCGCTGGCAATGGCCGCACGCTCAGCGCTCCTGCCAAACGCGGGTCTTGCACGAGGGCATTCAGTTCGATGTCCAATGCCGCATCTCCGCGCGCGAGCGATTGTGCCAGCCACTCGCATGGCTCATCGACGGCCTGTCGCGGGCCAAACAGCAGCCAGGCCAGGGGCGACCGCTCGCATTGATTCACACGCCCCCAGGTGACGATGCAACGGTGTTCGGCGCGCGTCATCGCGACATACGCCAGACGCAGTTCTTCGGCAAGCGCTTCGATATCGGCCTGGCGCCGCAGCGCGTCGATCTGCGGAGAACCGAAATCAAGCTGGGTGCTTGCGCCATCGTGGGCCAGTACGGGCCAGCCGTCCTTGTCCGGCAGCGGGCCATCCCAGAGGAACGGGCAGTAGACGACCGGGTACTGCAGGCCCTTCGCCTTGTGGACGGTGACCAGCTGGACCGCCTTCTCGTCGCTCTCGAGGCGGAGCTGCGCGCTGTCCGGGGCCTGCTCCTGCCCGG
>CAYNCH010000270.1:0-3266 GCA_964395815.1 uncultured Methyloversatilis sp. | reverse complement strand
GGAGGTCAGCCGGCGGGCCTCGCGCGGATCGGCGACGATGGCATTGCAGGCGGCGGCAACGCCCGGCGAGTAGGCCAGGGCCAGGTCGCGCTGGTTGGTCAGACCCTTGGTCGGGATGACCGAAATCTTCCCGGGGGTCGGCTGGGCGTGGTATTCGAGGGCGGCGGCGGCGAGATCGGCGCCCGATTCGTTTTCGTGTTGGCTCATGGGAATCTTGTCGTGCGGCGGCAAAGCCGCAATCTTACCCCTGTGCGAAAATGCCGCATCTTTCCCCGGAGCAATGAGCCATGAAGCGTGTCGTCTTCAACCAGAAGGGCGGTGTCGGCAAGAGCACCATCGCCTGCAACCTTGCCGCCATCGCCGCGCGCCGCGGCGCCCGCACGCTGGTGGTCGATCTCGATCCCCAGGCCAATTCCACCCGCTACCTGCTGGGTGCGGCAGCCGAGGCCGTCGAGGCCACGGTGACCGAGTTCTTCGATCAGATGCTCAACTTCAAGCTGCGGCCGAAACCGACCGAGGACTTCATCCACGCCACGCCTTTCGAAAACCTGTCGATCATGCCGGCCGATGCCGCGCTGGAGGAGTTGCAGGCCAAGCTCGAATCCCGCTACAAGATCTACAAGCTCAAGGAAGCGCTCGATGCGCTGGCCGACCAGTTTGACGAGATCTGGATCGATACGCCGCCGGCCCTGCATTTCTACACGCGCTCCGCGCTGATCGCCGCCGACGCCTGCCTGATTCCGTTCGACTGCGACGAGTTCGCCCGTCGTGCGCTCTACACCCTGCTCGACAACGTGGCCGAGATCCGCGCCGACCACAATGCCGATCTCGAAGTGGAGGGCATCGTCGTCAACCAGTTCCAGGCACGTGCCAGCCTGCCACAGCAGGTGGTCGACGAGTTGCGCGCCGAGGGCCTGCCGGTGCTGGAGCCCTTCCTGTCCGCCTCGGTGAAGATCAAGGAATCGCACCAGCAGGCCAAACCGATGATCCACCTCGATCCGCGCCACAAGGTGACGGGCGAATTCGAGCGCCTGTTCGACGGCCTGCAGGCACAATGCCAACCGGCGCAGCAGAAGAAGCGCGCCTAGCCCAGAAAGTCGATCAGCAGGCGGTTGAATTCGTCCGCTTGCTCGATGTTGCACAGGTGCGCGGCATCGGGAACGAGCGCCAGCTGCGCGCCGGGAATTTCCGTAGCGATCTCGCGCGCCATCGCCGGCGGCGTGCCGGGATCCTGCTCACCCACTACGACCAGTGTCGGTACCCGGATTTCCGGCAGGCGCGCATGAAAATCGAGCTGCGCGATGGCATGGCAGCAGCCGAGGTAGCCGGCCTGCGGTGTCGAGCGGATCAGCTGGCCGATGCGCGCCATCAGTGCGGGTTGCGCCGCGCGAAAGGGGGCGGTGAACCAGCGCTCCAGCGTCGGTACGACGAGCGGCTCCAGTCCGCCGGCTTCGATCTGGCGAATGCGCTCGGGCCAGGCCGCCTGCGCTGCGGGAGGATAGCGACAGGCGGCCGCGGCGAGCACCAGTTTCTCCAGGCGCTCCGGTGCCTTCAGCGCCAGCGCCTGGCCGATCATGCCGCCCAGCGAAATGCCGACGAAGCTGGCCCGCTCGATCTTCAGTGCATCGAGCAGGGCGAGCGCGTCGTCCACCAGCAGATCGAAACTGTAGGCGCCCGGCGTCGCGGCCGTTTGTCCGTGGCCGCGCAGGTCGTAGGCGATGACCGTGTGCCGTCCTGCCAGTGCCGACTTTTGCGCCGACCAGATCGAATGATCGCTGCCGAGCGAGTGGGCGAACAGGACGGCAGGACCGTCGCCGGATACCGCGTAGTGGATGTCAATGCCGTTGGCCTCAACGTTCATGGGCTTCTCCTTTCGTCTGCAGGCGGCGCGACAGGAATGCCAGCACCGCATCGATGCCGGCATCCATCTCGGCGTATTCGTCGTGGCTGCCTTGCAACAGCAGCAGTTCGACGCGCTCGTGCGCGCGCTTGGCGTAAATCTGCTGCGCCTCGGCGACCGGCACCGTCACATCTTCCGTCCCGTGGGCGAGCAGTACCGGGCAGCGCACCGCACGAATCGTATTGACCGGTGCGATGTGTTCGAAACGCGTGCCGATCACATGCTGTACGTATTCAAGGATCGCCCAGCCGACTGGCCAGTAGGGAATGCGGCGCCAGGCGAGCCAGCGGCGCATCATCGCCGCGGGGTGAGCGAAGGCGGCGATGCTGACCACGGCGGCCAGCAGCGGCGACCGCGAGGCGACCAGCAGGGCCGCGCCAGCACCGACCGAATGGCCGATCGCGGCGATGCGCTGCGGGTCGACGCCCGGCTGGCGGCGGAGCCATCCGAGTGCGTGTTCGAGGTCTTCGGCAAAGCGCGGCAGCGAAACGAACGTATCGCCATCGCTCATGCCGTGGCAGCGCGCGTCGAAGAGCAGCACGGCATGCCCCGCGCGATGCAGCGGGCCGGCCAGCGGCAGCATGGTTTCGGCATTACCGCCCCAGCCGTGCAGCAGGACGATCGCCGGGGCATTTTCGGCCGGCGCGGGGATGAGCCAGCCGCGCAGGGTCCGGCGGTTCGCGGTGGGAAATTCGACCGTCCGGAACGCAAGACCGAGATCGCCGGGATTGCGGCGCTCGGCCACGCGCGGCGCGGCGAGTCCACGCCGGATCGCCCAGCGGGCAAGCAGCAGCATGCCGAGGAAGCCCAGCAGCAGGCTAACGCCGATCATCGCCTCAGACCGGTTCCAGTTTGGCGACTGACAGTGCCAGCCATTTCATTCCGGTGCTGCCGAAGTTGATCTGCACGCGCGCGTCGTTGCCCCCGCCCTCGGCATTGACGATGACGCCGAGGCCGAATTTGGCATGGTGCACCGTCTGGCCGATGCGGAAGTCCGTGCTTTCGCGTGACCTTGAAAAAGTCGGTGCTGGCGGGACGGCGCCGTAGTTCGATTTCGCCGGCCGGGCCGTCAGGTGCTTGAGCAGTGCGGCGGGAATCTCGTCGATGAAGCGCGAGGGCAGGTTGTAGCGGGTCTGGCCGTGCAGCATGCGCGTCTGTGCATGGCAGAGGTAGAGCCGCTGGCGCGCGCGCGTGACGGCGACGTACATCAGCCGGCGTTCTTCCTCCTGCCCCTTGTTCTCGTTCAGCGAATTCTCGTGGGGAAACAGGCCTTCCTCCAGACCGCAGATGAAGACGACGTTGAATTCCAGCCCCTTGGCCGAATGCACGGTCATCAGCTGCAGCGCGTCGTCGCCTTCGCCGGCCT
>CAYNCH010000269.1:0-3269 GCA_964395815.1 uncultured Methyloversatilis sp. | reverse complement strand
TGATCGTCGACGAGAACGGCGCGGTGGCCGTGGATGCGCGCATTTCCATCGAGAACCTGCCGCTGACCGCCGGTCGCTACGACCACATGGCGATCCACCCCTATCCGTCGCACCTGACCTCGACCTACCAGACGGCGGACGGTCATGACGTCACGATCCGCCCGATCAAGCCGGAAGATGCCGACATGGAGCAGGAATTCGTCAAGCACCTGTCACCGGAAACGAAGTACTACCGTTTCATGAACACGCTGCGCGAACTCTCGCCATCGCAGGTGGTGCGCCTGACCCAGATCGACTACGACCGCGAGATGGCCTTCGTCGCGCTCACCGAAATCGACGGCCGCGAGGTCGAGGTCGGTGTGGCGCGCTATGCCACCAACCCGGATGGCGAGTCCTGCGAATTCGCCATCGTCGTCGCCGATGACTGGAAAGGAAAAGGCCTCGCCCGTCGCCTGATGGGTGTGATCATCGACACGGCCCGCTCGCGCGGGGTCAAGTACATGAACGGCGACTTCCTCTCGGAAAACCGCCGCATGATCCAGTTCGTCACCAGCCTCGGCTTCACGCTGACGACGCATCCGGAAGACCCCGGCCTCAAGCGCGGCGTGCTGGTGTTGAACTGAGGCAAAAGTCGGCGCCGGCGGGACGGCGCCGGTTGGGCTCAGGGTGGCCGCAAAGCGCCCGCGGTAATGAGAGAATCGCGGCCTTTCCGCATTCCTTTCCACCATGGCCGAACAAAGCCTCGCCCTCGATGCACCGCCCCTCGCGGCCCGGCGGGTAATGCGCCCCGCCTTCATCGCGGTACTCGCGCTGCTGCTGCTCAACCAGCTGCTGGCGTTCACGAACTGGTGGCCGACGCCGGCCGTTCGTCCCGATCATCGCCTGGCACCGGAATTCGTCTGGTTGTGGGTCATCCTGCTGCTGCTGGTGCGGCACTACGGGCGGCTGCCAAAGCCCTGGCTCGGCGGACTGAGCCTCGGTTATCTGCTGCTCGTTTTCGGGCGCTATATCGACACCACCGCGCCGGCACTGTTCGGACGCGACATCAATCTCTACTGGGACGGCGCGCAGATCCCGCGTTTCCTCTGGGTCGCCGCACAGGACTCCCCATGGTGGGCCAGCCTTGCCATGGTGACGGGCGTCGCGCTGGCCTGCTTCGGCCTGTACCGCATCGTTCAATGGGGCATCGACCGCAGTGCCGCCCTCGCGGCACCCTATGCCCTTGCGCACCGCTGGACCGGGTGGCTGACCGGTGCGGCCGTCGTTCTGGTGATGGCCAATCACGCCGGTCTGCAGGCAACCTGGCCGGTGGTGTCCAAGCCGGTCGTCCCGACCTACTGGCGGCAGGCCCAGCTCCTGCACGCAGCCGTCTCGCCGACCCGGCGCGATCAGATCCTGCCGCCCTCGGCCGCCTTGAATGCCGCCCTGGCCCGCCCGGCAGGCGAGGCGCTGGCCGGGCTGGCCGGCCGTGACGTTTACCTGATCGTGCTCGAATCATATGGCATGGTGGCCTACGATCACCCGCGCGCCGTCCGAACCCTCGGTCCGGCGCGCGACCGCTTCGCGGCCGACCTCGCCGCCGCCGGCCAGCAGGTGGTGTCCGCCGTCCTGCGGGCGCCGACTTTTGGCGGCGCCTCCGACCTGTCCCACCTGAGCCTGCTCTCCGGCCTCGACCTGTCCGACCCGCTGCGCCACGACGTCTTGCTGACCAGCGACCGGCCAACGCTCAACACCCTGTTCAGGGCGCACGGCTACGAAACCTTCGGCTTCTATCCATCCCTGTACTGGGACTGGCCGGAACGCCGTTTCTATGCCTACGAACGCTTCGTCGACGGCCCGATGCTCGACTATCCCGGCCCGGCCCTCGGCCCCTGGGCCATTCCCGACCAGTACGCCGCGGCCCGCTTCGAGCAGAAATTTCCGCGCACCGCCGGGGTCCCGCCTCGCTTCGTGTTCTTCCCGACCATCACCAGCCATTTCCCGTTCAGCCCAAAACCGCCTTACCAACCCGACTGGACCCGCCTGCTCGGCGACGCGCCCTACGAGGCCGCCGACATCCGCCAAGCGCTGGCCGAGACGGTCGACTGGCTCGACATGCTGCCCGGCTATGTCGGCATGATCGACTACACTTATCAGTGGCTGGGCGGTTATCTGCGCCAACCCGCGGCGCGCGAGGCGATCTACATCCTGGTCGGCGATCATCAGCCCACGGCCAATGTCAGCGGAGAAGGCGCCAGCTGGGATGTGCCGGTGCATATCGTGTCGGCGGACGGCAACCTGCTGCAGCGCTTCGTCGCGCTGGGCTTCACGCCGGGGCTGACACCGCAGCGCTCGGTGCTCGGTGGCTTGCACGACCTGACGGCGATGCTCCTGCAGGTATTCGCGAAACCGGCCTGATGGCGATGTCAGAACGACGCCAGCGCAAGCAGCACCGCCAGCCCGGCGTAGCGCAGGGCCTCGCCGTTGCCGGGCCCTTCGCCGGCCACCACCGCCACGGCGAGAACGCCCGCCAGCAGCGCCAGCAAACGACGCCCGCGCCGGGCCGGCAAGCGGTCGCCGAGCGCCGCCAGGGCCGCGAACAGGAGTGCCGGCGCCACGAGCGATGGCCACGGCAGGGGACGGTAACGACCATCGATCGCCAGCCAGAAAGCCTCCAGCACCACGCAGGCAAGCAGGACCGTCTGGACTATCGCGCGCCATCGGGCAACGGAGGTCGATGGTTGGCATATCCCCTGGTGCTTTTGGGCCAGTTCCGCCAGCCGCGCAGCGGCAACGCTGCCGGCTGCCAGCACCACGCCGAGCATGGCGAGGTTCCGGGCCCACTCCCACAAATCGCGGCTCCACAAAGGCAGGCTCAGGATTTGCGGCACGGCGAAGAAACCGACCAGGCCACCCCCGACCATGAGGGCCCCCAGCGCGCGGCGCGGTCGCCCGCCGAACAGGGCCAGCAGCATCCCGCCTCCCAGGGCACCGAGCAGCGATGCATACCAGGCAGGATCGGGAACGATGGGGCCGCGGGAAGGAACACGCTGCGCCCCCGCGGAATCGAACAGCCCCCAGGCGCCCCCCATCGCGCCTTCCAGCCGTCGTTTCCACGGCTGGTCGAAGCCCTCGATGAGGTTGAAGTCGAGCGAGCCATCCGCGACCAGCTGGCGCACGAAGCGCGCCTGCTCCAGTCGCCCGGGCATCGCCGGGCCGCGTTGGCGCCCTGCCGCCGGCCAGCCGGTTTCCGCGACATAGACGTGGGTCGGCGCGACCTCCGCACGCAG
>CAYNCH010000268.1:0-3286 GCA_964395815.1 uncultured Methyloversatilis sp. | reverse complement strand
GAAATCGTCGGCGAATTTACCGATAGTGCCCTGCTCAAGACGTTCGGGCGTGCCGGGCTTGGATTGTTTCCTGCGCCGGTGGCGATGCGCGAAGACATTGCCGCGCAATATCGTGGCGTCATGGTTGGACCGCTACGCGGCGTCAGCGAGCGCTGGTATGCCCTGTGCACGCCGCGACGGGTGCAGCATGCCGCCGTGACCCAGATCGTCTCGGCAGCCGGCCAACCCTGGATGTCGGTCAGCGCCGGCGAATCGCATGGCACATGAAGCCGGTGCGCTGCGCTTCCATCATTCCGGCTGCCACGTTTTGCGTTAAAGTCCGGCCGCCGACCTTTCGCTGCCTGCCTTGAACCCTCGCCGCCATGGATATCCGCTCCCGCACCTTCGACCGCTTCCGCTGCATTTTCAGTCGTGGCCTCGATTTCATCGAATATGTCGGCCTGATGGTGATCGGCATCGCCACCACGGTGGCGATGTATCACGAAGTGATGGTCATGATCGCCGCCAGCAAGGTGCAACTGGCCGATCTGCTGTTGATGTTTCTCTATCTCGAGGTGCTGGCCATGATCGGCCAGTACTTCAAATCCGGTCAGTTACCGGTGCGCTTCCCCATGTACATCGCGATGGTGGCACTGGCGCGTTACCTGATTCTCGACATCAAGGAAATGTCGGAGTGGCGGATGCTGGCGGTCGCCCTGGCGATCTTCCTGCTGACGCTGGGCGTGCTGCTGATCCGCTACGGTCATGTGCGCTTTCCCTATCGCGAGGATACCGACGAGGGAAATGCCGAAAAGCCCTTCGTCAAGCAGTGATCGGGCGGCCTGCCGTCCCGCCGACACCGACTTTTACCGGGATTGGCGGTACCACACGATCAGCGCAGCCAGTTCCGCCGCGCTGAACGGGTTGGCCAGTGCGCTACGGCGGTCGCCGCGTACTCCGAGCCAGAGCCGGGCGGCGAACTCCTCCGGCGGCATCGAGTGCATCTGGATGGCGAGATTCTTGGCGGGCAGGAGCCGATCGTCATTCGCCGGGGTATCGTGACAGCCCGCGCAGGTGGAGCGATGGATCGATTCGCCGAGCGCCAGGGCATCGCGCGTCGGGGCTGCGCCGAGAAGTTGCGCGGTAGCAAAGGGATGGCGCCGCTGCAGCGCATTCAGTTGCGTGCGCACTGTCGGCCAGTCGCGTTGTCCGACCGCCGTGCGCAGCGGCGGAACGACCGAGGCATCGCCGCCGGCGCGGCGCAGTGCCACGGGGAGCGAGGCGAGCCCGCCCGCCAGGCGCTGTTCGAGACCGGTGCGTTCCAAGGGGGGCAGCGTTTCCTGTATCAGGCGACGAGCGTCGCCGGCCAGGATGGCGATTTCGGCCCCGAGACGCTGTGCGTGCGCAGAGTCGTCCTTGGCCCGGGCAGGGCTGGGGGCCGCCCAGCCAAGAGCGGCCCCCAGGATCAAGCACTGCAGGGAAAGAGACGTACCGAATCTCAATCGAGTTTGATTTGCTGCTCAAGCGTACCGGCTTTGGTCATGGTCCACTCCACCATGGAGCCGTCATAGACCTTGGCTTTCTTGTTGCCCATCAGCTCGCTGGACACGAACCAGCCCACCGATGCCCAGTGCCCGGTGTTGCAGAAGTTGATCTGCTCGCCCGATGTCGGGACATTGGCCACCTTGTAGAGCTTTTCGAGTTCGGCCTTCTTGCGGAATTCGCCCATGCCGTTAACGGTCATCCAGCCATTCGGCAGGTTGCGCGCGCCGGCAAGAGTGCCGCTGGCGGTCGCCTTCGGATGGCGGTTGATGCCGACGAACTGGTCTTCCGGCCGGTTATCCACGAGCAGGACGTTCGCGGCCTTGGCTTTCTTGACATCCTCGGCCGTGACGATCATGTCGCTACGCAGGTTGACCTTGAAGGTCTTCGCCGCCGGCTTGGCGGCGCCCGTCTCCAGCTTGTTGGCCTTGTCCCTGGCGTAGGCCGCCATGCCGCCGTCGAGCAGGGAAACGTTGTCGTGGCCGAGCACCTTGAACGTCCAATACACGCGCGTGCCGATACCCATGTCGGTGGAGTTGGCGCCGGGTGGAACCAGCACTACATGCGTGTTGTTGTCGATGCCGAGCTTGCCGATGTAGTCAGCCAGCTTGTCGAAACTGGCCGGCAGCATGTCCGGCACCTTGTCGCTGCGTTCTTCGCGCCAGCCGTCCTTGCCGTAGTTGCTGTTGACGGCACCGGGGATATGCCCGCGCAGGAAGTCGGAGGCGGGCTGAAAGTCGATGAAGACCACCCCGTCCTTGCCGGCATTGGCCTTGACCCACGCCACATCGACCAGCGGATCGGCGGCCAGGGCGCTCGTGGCGATGCCGCACAGGAAGGCCAGGCCGAACCCCAGCGTGCGGACGTGCTTCAACAAAGTCTGATTCATGGTTTAGTCTCCTCCAGCGAAGTATTGTCGTTTCAGATGCTGATGATCCGGTCGGCGGCGAGAATTGCCTGTATCGCCGTGTCCCAGTCGCTTTCCCTCATGTCCCGACGCGTGATATCGACGATGCTGACCTGAGCGGTCTCCATCATCTGCCGCAGGGCGGCGTCCACGGTCTGTGCGTCGGGAAACAGACCGGTATTCAGTTGCAGTATGTTCATCGGTACCTCACAAAGAGAGCACGATATCGGCGGCCGCCATGCGGCCGGCCAGGCCTGTTGCGTCGACCAGGGGCAGGTCGTCCGCCATCGCCGCGACAGTCGTTTCGGGTGTGATCTCGCAGATTTCGAGGAGTTCGGCATTCGCGGCGTTTTCGTCGGTTTCCGCCACCGGACGGTCCATGAAAACCAGTCCCACGCGGTGGCCGAAGATGGTCAGGCCGGCGGCCACGCGCATCGCTTCGGCATGATCGCGACGCGCCAGAACAAGAATCGATTTTTCGCCCGCTTTACTGTTGCTCATAGCGCCACCACTTTCTCCGCCTCGGCCATCAGGGCGCTGTTGATCGTCTGGCTGCCGTTTTCGACCGGGCAATCGCGGCCGGGGCAGAAGCGGTGCCAGGATTCTTCGCAGACCACGGCACGCTCGGCGCCGGCCAAGGCGGCGAGCAGCGGCGCATCCTGCAGGCCGAGCACGCCTTCATGAGTGAAGAAGGCGCCAAAACTTGCCCCCTGGCGCTGCGCCGCCGCGGCCAGCGCGGCGAGCAGGGGGCCGCCGCCGGCGGTAGTGACGTGAAACAGGATATTCATCGGGATGGACTCCTTGCTCAAAGCTTCCAGCCGACACGCGGCACCGGCTTGCCGGCGGCAACGTGGCGTG
>CAYNCH010000267.1:0-3295 GCA_964395815.1 uncultured Methyloversatilis sp. | reverse complement strand
GAGGTCAAGGAAGGCTTCGAGTGCGGTCTGTCCGTGAAGAACTTCAACGACATCCAGGAAGGCGACCAGCTCGAGATCTTCGAGATCCAGGAAGTCGCGCGGACACTCTGAGTAGGAAAGTCGGCGATGGCGGGACGGCATCAGGCTCAGGGTTTTTCGCGCGGCGAGCGCGTGGCGGAACAGATTCGTCGCGATCTCGTCGACCTGCTGCGGCAGATCAAGGATCCGCGCCTGGCGCGGCTGCTCCCGCTCGTTACGCTTACCGATGTCGAGATCACGCCGGACTACGCGCATGCCAAGGTGTTCTACACCTCGATGGCGGGAGAGGAGCATGCCGGCGTGATTGCCAAGGGGCTGGCGCAGGCGTCCGCTTTCCTGCGTCGCGAACTCGGTCGTCGCCTGCATATCCACCACATACCGGAGCTTCATTTCGTCTTCGATGCCTCGGTCGAGCGCGGCAGTCGCCTGTCACACCTGATCGACGAAGTGATCGAGGCCGATCGCGCGGCTGCGGCCGGCAGCGACGGTGAATAAGCCACGGAGAGCGCCCCGCCGTCGCATCGATGGCGTGCTGCTGCTCGACAAGCCAGCGGGGATGACCTCGAATGCGGCCTTGCAAAAGGCACGCTGGCTGTTCAATGCCGAGAAGGCCGGGCATACCGGCACGCTCGATCCGTTGGCGACCGGGTTGTTGCCGCTGTGTTTCGGCGAGGCGACCAAGTTTTCGGGAGAATTGCTTGACGCCCCGAAGTCCTACCTCGCTACTGTGCGCCTCGGTGTCGTCACCGATACTGCCGATGCGGAAGGCCTGGTACTGGAAACCCGTCCGGTGACGGCTACGGAAGTGGAACTGCAGGCCGTTCTACCGCGATTCACTGGAGAGATCGAACAGGTTCCACCGATGTACTCGGCCTTGAAGCGTGATGGCGTGCCGCTGTATGAGCTTGCGCGCAAAGGGATCGAGGTCGATCGGGTGCCACGGCGCGTCATCATTCATGCCTTGCAGGCATACGGCTGGGATGGGGACAAATTTCTTCTGGCAGTCGACTGCAGCAAGGGCACTTACGTTCGCACTCTGGCGGCGGACATCGGTGCAGCACTTGGCTGTGGCGCACATCTCGCGGCCTTACGCCGGACGCGTGTCGGCATGCTCGGTCTGGAGAGTTCCGTCACGCTTGAAGCCATTGAAGCCAAGCCACCCGAGCAGCGCGATAGCCTGCTGCGCCCGGCCGATGCTTTGCTCGCCGATCTGCCAGCCGCCGAGCTGAGTGCCCTGGATACCGCACGCATGCTGCATGGCCAGCCGGTGCGATGGAGCGATGCAACGCAGCGCCGCTATCGCCTATTTGCTCCGGCGGGGTTTATCGGTCTTGGCGAGGTGGTGTC
This sequence comes from uncultured Methyloversatilis sp., assembly GCA_964395815.1. GTDB lineage: Bacteria > Pseudomonadota > Gammaproteobacteria > Burkholderiales > Rhodocyclaceae > Sulfuricystis. The sequence goes on along the minus strand of CAYNCH010000267.1, from coordinate 1,909 downwards.
AGACGGCTGGCTGCAACCAAAAAGATTGATCGCGACGGGTGCTGATCCGGTGCTCCAGTCGGTGCAATCGTCCGGCGACAACTGACTGATTCGTATATAATCCCCACTCTTTTTTCAGGGGTGCGCTGCTCTATCAAACCGGGGCGGCACCTGTTTTTTAATCCAGCGTTTGAGAGAAAACACATGGCCATAACCACTGCCGACAAGGCAAAGATCGTTTCCGATTTCCAGCGTGCCCAGGGCGATACAGGCTCTCCCGAAGTGCAGGTCGCACTCCTGACCGCGCGCATCAACGACCTGACCGGTCACTTCAAGACCCACGTCAAGGACCATCATTCCCGTCGCGGCCTCCTGAAGATGGTAAGTCAGCGCCGCAAACTGCTCGACTACCTCAAATCCCGCAATGCCGACAGCTACCGTGCGCTGATCGAGCGCCTGGGCCTGCGCAAGTAAATCACCGAGAGGAATTGTTGTGCTGACACCCTTCAAGAAAAGCTTCACCTACGGCGCGCATACCGTCACGCTGGAATCCGCCGAGATTGCCCGTCAGGCCACCGGCGCCGTGATGGTCAATGTCGACGATACCGTCGTGCTCGCCACGGTTGTCGCCAAGACCGATGCCAAGCCCGGCCAGGATTTCTTCCCGCTGACCGTTGACTATGTCGAGAAAGTCTATGCCGCAGGGCGTATTCCCGGCGGTTTCTTCAAGCGCGAAGGACGTCCTTCCGAAAAGGAAACCCTGACTTCCCGCCTGATCGATCGCCCAATCCGCCCCCTGTTTCCGGATGGCTTCTACAACGAAGTTCAGGTCATCATCCATGTGCTGTCGAGCAACCCGGAAGTCGATCCCGATATTCCTGCGATGATCGGTGCTTCCGCTGCGCTGTCTATTTCTGGTATCCCGTTCAATGGTCCGATCGGTGCCGCGCGTGTTGGCTACATCAATGGCCAATATGTACTGAACCCGACGCGCAGCCAGTTGGCTGAGAGCCAGTTGGATCTCGTCGTCGCCGGCACCCAGACGGCCGTGCTGATGGTCGAGTCCGAGGCCCAGCAGCTGTCCGAAGATGTCATGCTCGGAGCCGTGGTATTCGGTCATGAACAGATGCTCGCTGCCATCAATGCCATCAATGAACTGGTCGAAGTCGCCGGCAAGCCCGAATGGGATTGGCAGCCGCCAGCCAAGGACGAGGCGCTGATCGCCAAGGTTGCCGCATTGGCCGAAGCCGATCTGCGCGAGGCCTACCGCATCACCAGCAAACAGGCCCGTACTCAGAAGTGCCGCGAGGTTACCAACAAGACTATCGAAGTCATTTGCGCTGGAGACGGTGCGCCGGATGCGACGACCATCGCCAACCTGATCTTCGAACTCGAAGCCAAAATCGTCCGTTCGCAAATACTGAACGGAGAGCCGCGCATCGATGGCCGCGATACCCGCACCGTGCGACCGATCACCATTCGCTCCGGCGTGCTGCCGCGCACACACGGCTCCGTGCTGTTCACGCGCGGCGAGACTCAGGCGCTGGTTATCGCCACACTGGGTACCGGTCGCGACGAGCAGATCATCGATGCCTTGCAGGGTGAGTATCGCGATCGCTTCATGCTCCACTACAACATGCCTCCTTTCGCCACGGGCGAGACTGGTCGTGTCGGTTCGCCCAAGCGCCGTGAGATCGGTCATGGCCGTCTGGCCAAGCGAGCGCTCGTTGCCGTTCTGCCGTCTGTCGAAGAGTTTGGTTACTCGATGCGCGTGGTTTCCGAAATCACCGAGTCGAACGGTTCCTCTTCGATGGCCTCGGTTTGTGGCGGATCGCTGTCTCTGATGGATGCTGGCGTGCCGCTCAAGGCGCATGTGGCCGGTATCGCCATGGGCCTGATCAAGGAAGGTGGCCGTTTTGCCGTACTGACC
>CAYNCH010000266.1:0-3305 GCA_964395815.1 uncultured Methyloversatilis sp. | reverse complement strand
CATGGACGAGTATGTTGCCGGCGTCGCGACCTACTACAACACCAACGACAAGATGTTGGCCGTTGCTGAAGAGAAGCTCGAGATGCTGAAGGAAGACTCGCAGAAGATGCGTGCCAAGGATCTGCACGAACTGCTGCGCGCGTGGGAAAACTACCATCGCATTCTGACGGCCGAAGCCCACATGAAGCACATCCAGTTCCGTGAAGAGAGCCGCTACCCCGGCTTCTACTACCGCACCGACAAGAACTTCGTCGATGAGACCAACTGGCACTGCTTCGTGAACTCCATCTACGACAAGAAGTCGAAGAAGTGGACCTGCTTCAAGCGCAAGCATGTCGACCTGGTCGACAAGTCGAAGCTGTTCAAGGCCGCTGCCCCGCACTAAGCACGGTCTGTAGCAGTAGTAACATGCAGGCCGGCAGCCGACAGGCTGCCGGCCTGTTTCATTTGCGTGTGCTCCAACCCCTGTCGCCACGAGGTTTTTATGTCCAACAAGCCTGAAATTCCGATCCCCGGCAGCCCGGTCATGCCGACGATGTTCGACGAGAACAAGGAAATCCAGTTTTCCTGCCACAAGGGCATCGGTTGCTGGAACGCCTGCTGTGCGAACATCGATATTTCGCTGACGCCCTACGACATCATTCGCCTGAAGAAGCGGCTGGGGATCAGTTCCACCGAGTTCCTGCGCGAATACACCGTCCCCTACGAGATGGAAAAGGACGGCATCGCCGGCGTCAAGTTCCGTCCGGTCGAGAACGGTACGGCCTGTCGCTTCATGCAGCCCGAAGGCTGTGCGGTCTATGAGGATCGCCCGACAGCCTGTCGCTACTATCCCGTCGCCCTGCTGTCGATGCGCAAGCAGGATGAATACACCGATACCCAATCCTATGCACTGGTCAAGGAAGAGCATTGCAAGGGCCACGAGGTTGTCCGCCGTCTCACCATCGCCGACTATCGCAAGGAACAGGGCGTCGAGGAATACGACGAGCTGGGCCGTGGCTGGCGCCAGCTTGTGCTCAAGAAAAAGTCGACCGGTCCCGCCATTGGCGCCCCCTCCCTGAAGAGCCGCCAGCTGTTCTTCATGGCCTGCTACGACATCGATACCTTCCACGATTTCGTCGAGTCCGAAGCCTTCAACAAGCTCTTCAAGCTCGAACCCGAGATGCGCAAGATGCTGATGGAGGACGACGTCGAACTGATGCAGTTCTCCTTCCGCTTCCTGAAGCAGGTCCTGTTCGGCGAAAAGACGCTGGAACTCGACGAGCAGGCCGCGCAGGAACGCCTCGCCAAATGGCAGGCGCGCCAGGCCGAGATCGAGGAAGAGGCGCGCAAGCAGCGCGAAGAGTACGAGCGCAAGATGCTGGAAGAGGGCATCGATGAAGAAGCCTCCGGCCTAGGCTACTGCGAGGACGAAAGCTGCGGCGACAAGAAGGGTTGATCAGCCAGCGATGATCAGAGCCGGTTGATCACGAAGCGGTGCTTGCCGGAAATCGTGCGTTCGATTTCCGGCACCGTTTCGAATTCGAGGTTCAGTCCTTCGGCGGCGAGGGCTTGCCCCATCTGCGTCGCGCGCGTGGTATCGAGTGGCGGGCCGGCCAGCCGCAATTTCACCGTATCTCGCGTTTCCTGCACGAACTGGTAGGCGCTGATCTGGGTCTGGCCATAGAGCAGGCGGTTGAAGAAGGCCGGATGCAGCCGCCGGCCGTCCGGAGCGAGGATGAAGTCGTTGTGACGGCAGAGCCCCATTTCCATCAAGGGAAAAGGTGAGCCGCAGGAGCATTCCCCGTCCAGCAAATGTCCGGAATCGCCATTCTCGTAACGGATCATCGGCATCAGCCGGTTGGTCAGCGAGGTGACGAGAAGCCGGTCATCCACCGCTTCGAGCCACACCATGTCCGTGAAGATGTGCATTCGACCATGCCGGCATTCGCAGGCGATGTTGGGAATCTCGCGGCTGCCGTACTGGTTGAACACCTTGCAGCCGAAGGCGGCTTCCATCGTTTCGCGCATCGTGTCGCTCAGGAATTCGGCGGTCGAATAGACGCCGATCAGGCTGCGCGGCATGGATATCTTCCCGTCGCTGACGAACCGGGCGAGGGCGGCGAGAATCGATGCGTAGCCTTGCAGCAGCACCGGCCGGTAGCGCTGAATTGTGTGCACCCATTCCGCCAGCTTCGCCGCCGAAATCTCGTGGGCTGGCAGCGTCTTTTCGGCGGCGATCCAGTCATCCCATGCGGCAGAGCCGAATACGCCACCGTTGACCGTGTCCTGCCGCGCACCCCAGAAATTGAGGATCTTCTGCCCTGGCTGCCAGCCGGACAGCATGTAGCTGCGCATCATCCCGGCGCGCATCAGTTCGTGCTTGGCGTCGTCGTAATAAAACGCGAGCGGTTGACCGGTGGAGCCGCCGGTATGACCGATCGGTGTCGTGGCCGGGTCGTGGCCATGTGCGAGGAGTTCCGGCAGGTGAGCGCGGATCTCGTCCTTCGCCAGGATCGGCAATGCGGTGATGTCGACCGTGCCCGGATCGTCAGGCAGACCGGCGAGGGTACGGCCATACCAGGCGGTATTTTCGCGTGCGAAACGGATCAGTGCCGCGAGGTCTTTGCCTTGCTTGCGCAGCAGTCGATCGCGCGGCAAGTCTTGTGTGGCGAGGAGTTCATTCAGGAACGCATAGCGCTGCGGCCGCTGGCGGCGGTGCAGCCAGGTTTTCACAGCAGGCGCTCCCAGGCGGCGCGGTCCGCGGCGTAATGAGACAGTCCGTCCAGCAGGCACGAACGCCACTGGTGCCAGGCGGTCTCATCGGCAATGCGGAGGTGGCCGGCGGAATCCGGGCCGAAATTCCGTCGTACATTGGCGGCGAAGTGGCGAAAGCCGGCGACCTTGTCGGGCTGTCTTGCCCACCAGTGCGTCGGATCGGCCAGCTGCGCATCGAGATATTTGAGCTTGTCGAGGATGGCCCGCCGGCGCGCCTGATAGCGTGCGAGCATCTCGGTGCGCACGGCATCCAGTACCGGCGAAAAGTCGGCGCTGGCGAGACGGCGCAAATCACCCGCGGCGGTCAGGTTTTCGAGGGTGAACAAGGTCACGTCGCCGACGAACTGTCGCTCGAACTCGCCACTCATGTCGATGGCGCTCGCCTGCGTTTCGATACCGGGGCGAAACTCCGCCTGACCGCCGCTTTCTACCGTGCGCCGATGCAGCATCGGCAGATTGGCCGACACGAACCGCGGGCCGAGTTCCGCTTTCATGATGCGGCCGAGCGTCGGGCCGGACATGCGCAGCCTGAGGGCGGCGAAGGGGAT
>CAYNCH010000265.1:0-3336 GCA_964395815.1 uncultured Methyloversatilis sp. | reverse complement strand
GGCGACGATGCCGAGGAAATCTGGGTGCTCGGCACCGAGCTGTTCCCCTACGAGAACATCGGCGACGAGAGCAATGGCAAGAGCTTCAACGAACTGGAAGGCAAGGAGCCGGTCTCCGATCCCTTCCATTATTCCGAATGGGATTACCAGATCCAGCTGGAGCGCCCGGCCTGGGCAACCGTGGTGGAAAAGCGCGCCAAGTCCGGCGACCTGTCGATCATCGACGGCATCACCGCGCAATACAAGCGCGAAATCCACCGCATGAAGTTCCTGCTCGATGCCATGCAGCCGCAAGGCGTGCAGCGCATCCGCCGGCTCGAAGACGGCGACGAGATCGACATCAACGCGGCGATTGCCAGCTTCACCGACATCCGTTTGGGCAACCAGCCCGACCCGCGCATCATGATGCGCAGCGTGAGGAAGACGCGCGACTTCTCGATCCTCGTGCTGCTCGACCTGTCCGAATCGACCAATGAAAAGGTGCAGGATCAGGAAGAGGGTGGGCAAATGACGGTGCGCGAACTCACCCAGCAGGCCTGCGTGTTGCTGGCCGACGCCATCAACAAGGTCGGCGACCCGTTCGCCATCCACGGCTTCTGCTCGGATGGCCGCCACGATGTCGAGTACTACCGCTTCAAGGACTTCGACCAGCATTGGGACGAGGTCCCGAAGGCCAGGCTGGCCGGCATGACGGGGCAGCTCTCGACCCGCATGGGCGCGGCGATTCGCCATGCCGGCCACCACCTGCACCTGCAACGCTCGGCCAAGAAGCTGCTGATCGTCATCACCGACGGCGAGCCGGCCGACGTCGATGTGCGCGACCCGCAATACCTGCGATACGACACCAAGAAGGCGGTCGAGGAAGTCGCCAAATTCGGCGTCACCACCTACTGCATGAGCCTGGACCCGCGCGCCGACAACTACGTCTCGCGAATCTTTGGTCAGAAGAATTACATGGTGGTCGATCATGTCCAGCGCCTGCCGGAGAAGCTGCCGCTCCTCTATGCTGGTCTGACCCGATAGGAGAGAAGCAATGGAAGCCACCTACGCCGGACTCAATAACGACAAGCACGGACTCACCCAACTGGGCCGCATCGTCATCGATGGCTGGCTGTTCGGCCTGATCCCGGAAACCGAGGACTGCACCGGTTGGAGCGGCGGCCGCATGCAGGCCCTGATGGAACAGGTGCAGACCGAGTGGGACAAGTACGCCAACCTGCCCAGCCGCCTGCCGCCGGACCTGCTCAAGCGCCACGGCGAACTCTATGACTGCGCCATCCAGACCGCCCGTGCCAAGGGCTGGGATCCGGAACTGGGCGAAGACGAGTAGGCAACGCGGTTGTCATGACCCTGAGCGCGGTGATCTTCGATGTCGATGGCACGCTGGCCGATACCGAGGAGGCGCATCGGCAGGCGTTCAACGCCACCTTCAAGGAATTCGGCCTGCCCTGGCACTGGGATGTCGAGCTCTATGTCGAGTTGCTGGCGGTGGCCGGCGGCAAGGAGCGCCTGGCGCACTACTGCCGCTGCGTCGATCCGGCGCGGCTCGCGCAGGCCGACGGCATGGACTTCATCGCCCGCCTGCACCAGCGCAAGACCCGCGTCTATGAACGGCGTGTCGAGATGGGCGAAGTGCCGGCCCGGCCCGGCGTGGTGCGCCTGATCCGCGAGTTGATCGAGGCAGATATCCGCCTGGCGATCGCCACCACCACCTCGCGCGCCAATGTCGATGTGCTGCTGGCGACGACGCTCGCCGACCTGCCGCCGGATTGCTTCGAGGTGATCGGCGCCGGCGAACAGGCCACGGCCAAGAAGCCTGCGCCCGACATCTATCGCTGGGTACTCGATCGCTTGCGTTTGTCCGGTGAGGATTGCCTGGCCATCGAGGATTCGAGAAACGGTGTGCGTGCCGCATTGGCCGCCGGGCTTCCGGTCCTGGTGACGGAGAGTTCCTGGACTCGGCGTGATGATTTCACCGGCGCCGTGGCCGTGCTCCCCGACCTGGCCCGTGTCAGCCTGCTGCGGCTGGCGGGTTGGCAGCGGCAGCCGCTTACGCCGCCGCATTCACCGTCTTCTGTTCCAACCTCCGTCTGAGGAAACCCGCGATGCCGCTTGTTGCCATGAAACCCCTGATCGACCATGCCTACGCCCACCGCTATGCCGTCGGGGCCTATCAGGTGGTGGACAGCACTTTTGTGCGCGCCGTGCTCGATGCCGCCGAGGCGGAGCAGGCGCCGGTGATCCTCGGCTTTGCCGAGGCCCATGGCGAGCACTATGATTTCCCCACCTTGCTGGCGGCGGCGCGTTCGGCCGCGCACCGGGCCAGTGTGCCGGTGGCCCTGCTGTACGACCACGCCAGCGCACCCGCGCTGATCGCCACGGCCATGCGCCTCGGCTGCCAGGGCGTGATGGCGGATTACTCGGATCAACCGTTTGCCGACAACGTGGCCGCCACCCGTGCGGTGGTTGAATTGGCCCGCGACCAGCGGGCGATGGTTGAAGGAGAGCTCGGCTATGTGCCCGGCGTGTCGGGCGAAGAACGGCTCGGCCAGCGTTCCAGCATGCGCCTGACCGCCCCGGCGGAAGCCGCCGAGTTTGTCGCCGCGACCGGGGTCGATTGCCTGGCTGTGGCGGTGGGCACTGTGCACGGCCACCTGGTCGGCGAGCCGCAACTGGATCTGGCGCGCCTCGAGGCCATCGCCGCGGCGGTGCGTGTCCCGCTGGTCATTCATGGCGGCTCGGGGCTGGCGGACGACGAGTATCGCGGGATGATCGAGCGCGGCGTGGCGAAGATCAATTACTTCACCGCCCTGTCGGATATCGCTGCAGCTGCCTCGTCCGACGCGCTCGCCAATATCGAAGCCGGCTACCTCAAGGCGGTCGATGCCGTGCGGGTGGCGGTTGCCGCCGAAGTGAGCCGCACGATCCGCCTGTTCGGGGCCAGCGGCAAGGCGGCCGACGCCCTTGCCGCCGTCCCGCTAGCGCCGACTTTTGCGGGAACAGAGTGAATGCGGAACGGAATGTGACTTCCAGAAAACCGAACCTACCTTCAGGAGATCCCTGTTTGAATCGAGGGAAATGAATCCCATACTTCCTATGTGTATTCACCACATGGAGGTAAGGCAATGAACCTGCAGATTCACACCCAGGCGTTTGATCTCACCGAGGGCCTGCGCCAGCATGTCGAACGTCGTCTCGCGTATGCCCTGAATCATGGCCGCGATGCGGTATCGCGCATCGTCGTGCGCCTGTCCGATCTGAACGGGCCGCGCGGCGGCATCGACAAGCGTTGCGGTATCGAGGTGCGCCTGAAGCAGGCGGCCCCGCTCGTCATCG
>CAYNCH010000264.1:0-3350 GCA_964395815.1 uncultured Methyloversatilis sp. | reverse complement strand
CCAACCTCGCGCCGCGCAAGATGAAGTTCGGCATGAGCGAGGGCATGGTGCTGGCCGCCTCCGATCCCGACAACAAGACGGCCGGGCTGTTCATCCTCTCGCCGGATTCCGGCGCCACACCGGGCATGCAGGTCAAGTAGTGCAAGAGATCAGGCATCTCGTCATTACCGGCCGGGTGCAGGGCGTCTGGTATCGCGCCGGCATGGCGCAGGAGGCGCAGCGGCTCGGCGTGACCGGCTGGGTGCGGAACCGCAGCGACGGCAGCGTCGAGGCGATGGTCGCCGGTACGGCGGAGCAGCTCGCCATGATCATGAGCTGGGCACGACGCGGCCCGCCGGCCGCCGTGGTCGAGCATGTCGCGGTAGAGTTGGGCAGTGGCGAGTTTGTGGGGTTCGAGCAGCGGTCCTCGCTGTAAAAATCGGCGCCGGCGGGACGGCGCCTCAATCGAGGGGAGGCAGTCATGAGCGTGTCTTTGCTGGTCACTCTGGGCGTGGTGCTCGTCGTCCTGGTTTATGGCATTTCCATCTACAACCGGCTGGTGACACTCAAGCACGGCGTCGACAAGGCCTGGGCGAATATCGACGTGCTGCTCAAGCAGCGGCACGACGAACTGCCCAAGCTGGTCGAAACCTGCAAGCAATATGCGCAGTTCGAGCAGAAGACCCTGCAGCAGGTGATCGAGGCCAGGAGCCGGGTCCAGGCAGCGCGTGAAACACAGGACATCGCAGCACTCGGCAAGGCGGAAGGCTTGCTGCGCTCGGGTCTCGGCCAGATCTTCGCCGTCGCCGAGGCCTACCCCGAACTGCGCGCCAACGAAAGCTTCATGCAGCTGCAGTCGCGCATCAGCCAGCTCGAAAACGCCATCGCCGACCGCCGCGAGTTCTACAACGAGGCGGTCAACATCAACAACGTCCGCGTCGAACAGTTCCCCGATTCCGTCGTCGCCGGACTGTTCCGCTTCGGCACCAAGCCGCTGCTGCAGTTTTCCGCCGGCGAGAAAAAAGACGTCGACCTGAAGAAACTGTTCGCCTGAGCGTTCCATGCTGGTCCGCCTGCGCCGCGGCTATGTGCAGTGGGTCGCTTCGGGCGGCTACGTGCTGCTCATCTTCGTCGGCGCACAGCTCGAATCGCCGCTCGCCTGGAAATGGGTCGCGGTCGCCATCGCGGCGATGGCCCTGCCGGCCTGGGGGATCGTCCTGCGGCGGGCGCGGGCCGTGGCCGATACGCCGACGTCGCGCATCGCCTCGGCGGCGCAGGGCTACGTCGAACTGCTCGGCCGCGGCCAGCCGCTGGCCGGCGTCCCGCTGCATGCGCCGCTCAACGGACTGCCCTGTCTCTGGTACCGCTTCAAGGTCGAGCGCAAGCGCGACGACAAGTGGCATCTGGAAAGTAGCGGCGAGTCGTCGGACTCGTTCCTGCTCGACGATGGCAGCGGTCTCTGCGTCGTCGACCCCGAGGGCGCCGAAGTCCTGCCGCGCAGCACCGATGTCTGGTACCCGCAGCCGGACTACCGGCACACGCAGGCCGTGTTGATTCCGGGTGAGCAGATCTATGCGCTGGGTGCCTTTCGCACCTGGGGGAGCGATAACGTTGACCTGAACGTTGCCGAAGACGTGAAACACCTGCTGGCCGAGTGGAAGAAGGACATGCCGAAACTGCTCGAACGCTTCGACCTCGATGGCGACGGTACGCTCGATCTGCGTGAATGGCAGCTGGCCCGCTCGCAGGCGAAGCGCGAGGTGCTGCGCAATCACCGGGAACTGCGGGCCGCCCCGGATACCCATGCGATGGGCGCACCGGCAGATGGCCGCCTGTTTCTTGTTTCCTCGTTGCCGCCGGAAAAAATCCAGCGCCGCTATCTACTTTGGGCCGCAGGCCATCTGGCGGTCTTCTTCACCGCCCTGTGGGGCGTCGCGCATTACTGGTCGGCGGGATAGAAGTCGGCGCTGACGGGACGGCGCGATCAGTCCAGACTGGCAGCGGCCTGCCGGATGGCGACGAGTTCGGTCAGCCTGGTTTCGATCATCCGGTTGCCGCGGCGCTTGATGCGCTCCGCGCGGATGGGGAAGTTGATGCCTGGCACAGCCCAGAGCTTGAACTCGATCCGCGTGCTGCCGCGTTCGCCTGCCGACCAGCCCGTGGCTTCGATGCGAAATGCCTGAAATTCGCCGGCGGGTACGCGGATCGTCTCGCGTGTCCGGATGCGGGCGTCCAGTTCGACCTGATTGGTTTTGCCGGCGAACGGGCCTTTCTTGAAGGTCACGCTGTAAAGGAGCGTCCAGTGCTGGCCGACCTGCAATTCGGCGGGGAAGAATTGCTGCGGCATGCTGCTGCTGGCCTGAGGCGAGTCGATGGTGTTGCCCATCAGGTCGAGCACCAGCTTGCCATGGTTGAGTTCGACGCGATCGTTATCCTCGTCGACCCGCGTGACACGAAAACGCTTTTCCCCTTCAACGATTCCGGTCAGCAAGTCGCTCTCGCGCATGACCACACGGTCGCCGACCGAGAACTTTCGTCCCAGCGGAAAGCGTCCGGCCGAGTACGGGTTGACCGTCACGGCGGCGCGGACGGCTTGGGGAAGGTTTGCCTCGCCGGCGCTGATCGCTTCATCCTCGCTGGCCGAAACCTGAGGTTTATCAGCAGGGGCTTGGGGTTGTTCGATGACCGGAGCAGCCGGCGTGGGGGCTGGCGGGGCGGGAAGGCGCTGGTCACTTGGGGCGCGGCTGTCGCGACGCTCGATGGCCACCAGCAGCCGGTTCAACCGGCTTTGGGCGATCTCGCTGAAGCGCCCGTTCGGAAAGCTACGCAGGTAATCGACCCAGTCCTCGATACGCCGGGAAGACTTGACGCGTCCCCAGTGGGTAATTTCTTCCTCGATCAGGCGCTCCTGTTCCTCTTCAGACAGCGTGCCGGTTGCGCGTGGAAAGATGAAGACATCGCTTTCGAGCGAGGTCGATTCCCAGGGAATCTGCTCGCCACCGGAGGCCAGGCGCACATTCAAGCGCACGCGTTTTAAGGCATCCTCGATGTGCGTGTCGGGGCGAGACAGTTCCTTGACAAGGTGTTCGGTATAGAGTCCGTTGCGGCCGGCACCGTCCGAAGCAACGTTGCCGGGGCCCGTGGCATAGGCGAGCAGGCTGCCGACCGGTGCGTCGAACTGGCTCAGACCCTTGTGCGGTGGCCGGTAGGCTGTCCCGAATGGATTGTCGCGGCAGGCATCGAGGATGACCACGAAGGTTTTTCCTTCCGCCTGCTTTTGCGCCTTGGCGAGTTGGTCGAGTACGAGCCCCAGGTCGATACAGCCAGTCTTGAGGGTCTCGGCCGAACGGACGGAGACATCCACCGGCAGC
>CAYNCH010000263.1:0-3372 GCA_964395815.1 uncultured Methyloversatilis sp. | reverse complement strand
CGACTGCTGGCCGCGCCGCACCTCTGGGAGGAGATGAAGGGATTGCCGGGCATCATCCACTGGGTGAACAGCGTGGTTTTGGTTTCGTAAGGGTCGACGCCGGACAGGAAGGCGACGTCGGCCAGACTCCAGTCCTCGTAGCAGGACGAGAAGGAGTCGATGCCGGCATCGTCGAGGCCGGTGGCGTCGTTGGTTTCTGTTGCTTGGCGTCGGTGAAAGCACCCTTTTCGTGGCCGAACAGTTCGGATTCCAGCAGCCCTTCGGGCAGCGCCGAGCAGTTGAGCGTCACCCACGGCCCCGCCGCACGCGGCGACTGGCAGTGGATGGCGCGGGCGACGCGCTCCTTGCCCGAGCCCGATTCGCCACGGATCAGCAGCGAAACGCGCGAAGCGGCGATTCTTTGCGTCATGGCGACCAGTGCGCGGAAGGCCGGGCTATCGCCGATCAAACCGTCGAGTGTGCAGGGCTAGCGTAATCGCGTTCAAGCCTGGCAGTGGCATCGCTGAGACGATGAAGATCGCCCTTTTGTCTGACTGAACGCAAGCCTTCCAGCGCCGGCGCATCGGCGAGATACAGCAGTTCGGCTGCGAGCTGGTCGAAAAAGCGCGCCACGCCCTGGGTACGCACCACCACCTCCTGCTGCAGATGTTGCAAGGTTTCATTACGCAAGGTTTGCAGCGACAGATAAACGCCGATCAGGCCGGCAATCGCTGTCGGAATCACGGCTGCCAGCAGAAAAGCCAGATAGATGCGACGGGAAAGTCCGCTTGGCTCGCCGAGACGGTCTGTTTTTTGCATGGGCAAGGATGATAACCGTGCTACTTATAATGCGCCGCGATGAGCAACCAGCCCCATAGCCACGAACTGACCGACGTCCTCGGCCGCCCGGTACGCGACCTGCGTGTTTCGATCACCGACCGCTGCAACTTCCGCTGCGTCTATTGCATGCCGAAGACGGTATTCGGCCGCGACTATGCTTTCCTGCCGCGCACCGACTTGCTGAGCTTCGAGGAAATTGCGCGCATCGCTCGCCTCTTCGTCGCACGCGGCGTGCAGAAGATTCGCCTGACCGGCGGCGAGCCGCTGTTGCGCCACGGCATGGAGCGCCTGATCGAATTGCTTGCCAATATTCCCGGGCTTGAATTGACGCTGACCACCAATGGCTCGCTGCTGCAGCAGAAAGCGGCCACGCTCACCGCCCTGGGCCTGCAACGCGTGACGGTGAGCCTCGACGCGCTCGATGACACGACCTTCAAGCGCATGAACGACTCCGATTATCCGGTGGCAAAGGTGCTGGCCGGCATCGAGGCCGCGGCGTCCGCCGGTCTGCGGCCGGTGAAGATCAACTGCGTCGTCAAGCGCGGCCTGAACGACGACCAGATCGTGCCCCTCGCCCGTCACTTCCGCCACAGCGGCCACATCCGGCGCTTCATCGAGTACATGGACGTCGGTAGCAGCAACGGCTGGCAGCTCGACGAGGTGGTGCCGTCGGCCGAGGTCTTGCGCCGCATCGGCGAGCATTTCCCGCTGGCACCGATCGACCCGAACTATCCGGGCGAGGTTGCGGAGCGCTGGAGATACCAGGACGGTGCCGGCGAAATCGGCGTGATTTCCTCGGTAACGCGAGCTTTTTGCGACAGTTGCACGCGGATTCGGCTTTCCACCGAGGGCAAGCTCTACACCTGCCTGTTCGCAAGCGAGGGTCATGACCTGCGCCGCCTGCTGCGTTCCGGTGCGGACGATGCGGCGCTCGATGCCGCCATCCGCGCGATCTGGGAACAACGCAAGGATCGCTACTCCCAAATCCGCATGGCCGCGACTCCCGCCCTGAAGAAGATCGAGATGTCCTACATCGGTGGATAAGCCGCCCGCCATCAGCGGACTCATCCTCGCCGGCGGCGCCGGCCGGCGCATGGGCGGTTGCGACAAGGGCTTGCTGAACTACCGCGGCCGTCCGCTGGTCGCCCATGTCATCGAGCGCCTCGCCCCTCAGGTCGCTTCCCTCATCGTCAGCGCGAACCGCCATTTCGATACCTATGCGGCGTTCGGCCATCCGCTCGTTCGCGATGATGAACCCGAGTATCCCGGGCCGCTGGCCGGTCTCGCCGCCGGACTGGCGGCCTGCCCGACCGAGTGGCTGGTCTGCGTACCTTGCGACTGTCCTCATCTGCCGCTCGATCTGGTCAGCCGCTTGCGGTCTGCCGTGGGACCGACAGGCCGGCTGGCCGTCGCCAGCGTCGCAGGCCGGATGCAGCCGACCTTCCAGCTCTGCCACCGAGCCCTGCTTCCGCCACTGCGCGCCTATCTGGCCGCTGGCGAACGGCGCGTGGGCGGCTGGTGCCGGCAACAGGAAGCCATTGCCGCCGAGTTTCCCGACCCTGACGCGTTCCGCAATTTCAACACACCGGAAGAACTTATCGCACCGGCGTGAGGCGCTGCCGACAGGGCGATATGGCGCAGCGCTTGCAAGCCCTCCATTGCAAAAAGGCAGCTAGTTCAGCATCGCGTGCGGCATTCGCATTGTTCGTTATTTTCGAACATATCACCAGATATTATCTGTTTGTAGCGAATAAAGACGATCCCCATAATCCGTAGCTCACAACGTTGCAGCAACTTGGCCGCCGCAGCCGCGAAGACCTGCTTGCCGTCCCGTCACGACCAACTTTTGCAGAGACTACGAAATGAACCGCGAACAGCAAAATGCCATCCTCGCCATCGCCATCCATGCCGCCTTCGCCGATGGCGCGAAGGACGAGCGCGAGCGCGAAGAGGTGCGCCGTGTCGCCGAGAACCTGGCGGGGGAGAACGGCACTCCGGAACTTTCACGCCTGTATCAGGATGTGCTGCTCAAGCGTCTGCCGTTGCCTGCCGTCGCCGCCATGCTGAGCGATCCCGGCGAACGCCACTTCGCTTACGAGATGGCCTTGTGCGTCTGCGAGGCGGACGGCCGCCTCGCCGAGAGCGAGCGGCGCTTTCTCGACGAACTGAAGCGCCTGCTTGCCCTGCCGGTCGGCGCAGCCGAACAGATCGAGGAGACGGTGGAAGCCTTCGTGGGCAAGACCGAATTCGTTCCGCCACCAGTCGTCGCAGCGGCACCGCCCGCCGTGATGTCCGTTGCCGATGCTGAGCAGGACACATCCATCCTCAATTACGCGCTGCTGGCCGGTGCGCTGGAACTGCTGCCGCAGTCCTGGGCGTCGATGGCGATCATCCCGCTGCAGATCAAGATGGTCTATGGCATCGGCAAGGCGCACGGCGTATCGCTCGACCAGGGCCATATCAAGGAATTCATCGCCGCCGCAGGCGTCGGGCTGACTTCGCAATACCTCGAACAGTTCGGCCGCAAGCTGCTCGGCGGCCTGCTCGGCAAGG
>CAYNCH010000262.1:0-3415 GCA_964395815.1 uncultured Methyloversatilis sp. | reverse complement strand
GAAACGGGTCTGGTGGCCGAAATGAACGCCGGCCTCCAGCATCTGGCGCATGGTTACGCTCATGTCGATCGATCTCCGATATGGGTTGTCCGCCACCCGGCCGGTTCTCCGCCAACCCTGACGAAGCACCCATTCGGCGCCGGGTGTGTGAATTTTGCCCTGCAAGACAAGGCAAGCGGCGGATTATAAATGCTTTCCCGACAGCGCGGCAAGACTCGATTGCGCTTTTCCTGCGGTTGCGCGAGCCGGGGTTAGAATCCGGCGACCTCAATCCGCCGCATTGCCGTCCCCGCCATGAGCATCACGATCAAGACCCCCGCGGAAGTCGAACAGATGCGCATCGCCGGCCGCCTGGCCGGCGAAGTGCTCGACTACATCGCACCTTTCGTCAAACCCGGCGTAACGACCGAGGAGCTGGATCGCCTGTGTCACGACTACATGGTCAACGAACAGGACTGCATTCCCGCACCGCTGAATTACGCCCCGCCCGGCTACGCCCCCTACCCCAAGTCCATCTGTGCCTCGGTCAACCACCAGGTCTGCCATGGCGTCCCGAACGACCGGCCGCTGAAGAAGGGTGACATCGTCAACCTCGACATCACCACCATCAAGGATGGCTGGCACGGTGATACCAGCCGTATGTTCGCCGTCGGTGAAGGCGTATCCATCCTCGGCAACCGCCTCATGCGCATTACCCACGAATGCCTCTGGCTCGGTATCGGCGCGGTCAAGCCCGGCGCACATCTCGGCGATATCGGTGCCGCCATCCAGCGTCACGCCGAAAAGAACGGCTTCTCGGTGGTGCGCGAATTCTGCGGCCACGGCATCGGCCGGCGCTTCCATGAAGAGCCGCAGGTACTCCATTACGGCAAGCCGGGTACCGGCGTCCGTCTCGAAACCGGCATGGTGTTCACCATCGAGCCGATGATCAACGCCGGCAAGGCGGCAATCTCGGAACTACCCGACGGCTGGACCATCGTCACCAAGGACCGCAGTTTGTCGGCCCAATGGGAACATACCGTCGTGGTCACGGCGAGCGGCGTCGAGGTCTTGACCCTGTCCGCCGACGCGCCGCCCAATCCTTTTCAGGACAGCCTCAAGGCCGCATGAATCCGGCGCATGCCGTCCTCATCGCCGAGAGTCGGCAGGCATTGCATGCAGGCCGTACCGCCCTGCAAACCGCCTATCGGACCCAACCGAACCCCACTACGCTGCTGCGTGAGCATGCGCGACTGGTCGACGGCATTCTCTGCCGGATCTGGCAGGCGCTCGGCATGGATGCCTCGTTTGCGCTCCTGGCCGTCGGCGGCTACGGGCGCGGCGAACTGTATCCGGCTTCGGACATCGACCTGCTGATCCTCGTTCCGGAAGGGGCCGCCCGGACGCAGCATCCCGCGCTCGCGGATCTGGTTGGCCTTCTGTGGGACATCGGCCTCGATATCGGTCATAGCGTGCGCAGCATCCAGGAGTGTCTCGACACCGCGTCCAGCGACATCACCATACAAACCGCGCTGCTCGAAGCCCGCCATCTGTGCGGTGATCCACACTTGTTCGAGCGCTTTGCCGACGCATTTCATCGCGCTCTCGATCCACGCGCGTTTTTCGAGGCCAAACGCCTCGAACAGGAAGGGCGCTATGCAAAGCACAATGACACGGCCTACAGCCTGGAGCCCAATTGCAAGGAAAATCCCGGCGGACTGCGCGACCTGCAGGTCATTCTCTGGACGGCCCGCGCGATCGGCCTGGGCGACCGCTGGCGCCGACTGGCCGATACCGCGATTGCCTCCCCGGAGGAAGTACGCCAGCTCGTCCGCTGCGAGGACTTCCTGCGGCGCGTACGCATCGGCCTGCACCTGATCACCGGCCGGCGCGAGGACCGGCTGCTGTTCGATCATCAGGAATCACTCGCCCGACTGCTGGGCTGCGCGGCAACACCCACACGACGCGCCTCGGAAGTGCTGATGCAGCGTTATTACCGCAATGCGAAACGGGTGACCCAGCTCAATACGCTCGTCCTGCTCGACCTCGCCTCCCGTCTCGACTCCCGGCCGGGAGCGTCACCGATTGTCATCGACGATCGCTTCCAGATGGCGCGTGAACTGCTCGACATCCGGGCCGACGACCTCTTCGAGCGCCATCCCGAGGCTATCCTTGAATGCTTCCTGCTGCTGTCGCGCCGCCCCGAACTCAAGGGCATGACGCCGCGCACGCTGCGCGCGCTCTGGCGCGCCCGCGCACGCATCGATGCCGCATTCCGACGCCACCCGCGCAACCGCGAAAACTTCCTCGCCCTGTTCCGCGAAAAGCGCGGCCTGACCCATCAACTGCGGCGCATGAACCAGTTCGACATTCTCGGCGCCTATCTGCCCGCCTTCGGCCGCATCGTCGGCCGCCTGCAGCACGACCTGTTTCATGTCTATACCGTCGACCAGCACATCCTGCAGGTCGTGCGCAATCTGCGCCGCCTGTCGCTGCAGGAATACGCCCACGAGTTTCCGTTCTGCTCGCGACTGATGGCCGCCCAGCCGGGTCGCTGGCGTCTCTATGTCGCTGCCCTGTTCCACGACATCGCCAAGGGCCGCGGCGGCGACCACTCGAAACTCGGCGTCAGCGATGTGCGCCGCTTCTGCCGCGGCCATGGCATCGACAAACCGGATACCGACCTGATCTGCTTCCTCGTCGAGCATCACCTGACCATGTCGGCCGTGGCGCAAAAGGAGGATCTCTCCGATCCGGAGGTCATTCGCCGTTTCGCGGACATCGTCGCCACTCACGAAAGACTCGCCGCACTCTACCTGCTGACCGTCTGCGATATCCGCGGCACCAGCCCCAAGGTCTGGAACGCCTGGAAAGCCAAACTTCTGGAAGACCTGTACCGCATCACCCAGCGCGTCCTGTCGGGCGAGGCCGTCGATCGCCTGACCGGCCTTGAGGAACGCCAGGAAGATGCACGTCGGCTGCTGCGTCTGCATGGCTTGCGGCCCGACATCGAAAAGTCGCTGTGGAGCCAGCTCGACACGGCCTATTTTCTGCGTCACGACAGCGAGGAAATCGCCTGGCATACGCAGACCCTCTACTATCGCCCTGACAGCCCGCAGCCGGTGGTGCGTTCGCGCATCAACCCGGCCGGTGCGGGTTTGCAAGTCATGGTCTATGCCCACGACCAGCCGGAACTCTTCGCCCGCCTGTGCGGATTCTTCGCCCGGCTGGGCTATTCGATCGTGGATGCGAAGATCCATACCACGCGCCACGACTACGCACTCGACAGTTTCGTGCTGCTGGACGCGGGCGGCCAGCGGCCCTATCGCGACATGATCGCCTTCATCGATCACGATCTGTGCGAACACCTGATACAGCAAGCTCCGCTCGTGCCTCCGCCGAAAAACCGCGTCTCGCGCCAGGTGCGCCATATGCC
>CAYNCH010000261.1:0-3416 GCA_964395815.1 uncultured Methyloversatilis sp. | reverse complement strand
CGCAATGCCGGCCTCGATGCCACCCAGCTCCGTTATGTGCGCGAAGTCGAGGCGCAGTACCAGCAACGCGTTGAGGCGATTCTCGAACCGCTGCTCGGCCGGGGCAACTACCGCGCCCAGATCACCACCGACATCGATTTCTCGCACATCGACCAGGTGGAAGAAAGCTACCTGCCCAACCCGACGCCCGACACGGCGATCCGCAGCCAGCAGACGGCCGAATCCGGCAACGGCAATCCGCCGGCGATGGGCGTGCCCGGCGCCCTGACCAACCAGCCGCCGGTCCCCGCCACCGCGCCGATCACCAATCCGCAGGTCGGTACCGTTGCCGGCGGTGGCCAGGCCGGCGGCAACTTCTCGCGCAATGCGACGATCAACTACGAGCTCGACAAGACCGTCCGCCATACGCGTGCCACACCGGGCACCGTCAAGCGGCTGTCGGTCGCCATCGCCGTCAATCACAAGAAAGTGCAGGGCAAGACAGTGCCGCCGAGCGCCGAGGAGCTGAAGCGCATCAACGATCTGGTCCGCGAGTCCGTCGGCTTCAATCCGAAGCGCGGCGACTCGATCAACGTCGCCAGTGCCAGCTTCGTGCCGCCCGAGCCGGAAGTGGTGCCCGAACTGCCGCTGTGGAAAGATCCCACGAATATCGCGCTGGGCAAGGAAATCGGCCAGTACCTGATCTTCGCCATCGTCGCCTGGCTGGTCTGGTCCAAGATTCTCAAGCCGGTGTTCGAGACGCTCTCTGCCGCCGCGCAGCGGGCCGAGGCGGCGCGACGTGCCGCGGCGGAGGCCGAAGAAGAAAGCGATGAAATTGCGGGCGGAGAACATCATCACCATCATGCGCCGTCTTTCGATGACCGGCTCAAGCATGCGCGGGATGTCGCCCATAAGGAACCCAAGCTGGTGGCCGAGTTGATCAAGGAGTGGATGGGTGCCGGGGCCTGAAGAGGGTCTGGAAAAGAGTGCCATGCTGCTGCTCTCGCTCGGCGAGGATGCGGCCGCGGAGGTACTCAAGCATCTCGGACCGCGCGAGGTGCAGAAGCTCGGCCACGCCATGGCCGGCATCAAGTCCGTGTCGCGGGAGAAGGTCGAGACGCTGATCGACGAACTCACCGAGCACAGCGCCAAGGGATCGCCGCTGTCGGCTGACGAGAACATGATCCGGTCCATGCTGACCAAGGCGCTCGGCGACGACAAGGCGGCCAACCTGATCGGCCGCATCCTGCAGGGCGGCGACACCGCGGGCATTGAAAGCCTGAAGTGGATGGACGCCGCCACCGTCGCGGACCTGATCAAGAACGAGCACCCGCAGATCATCGCCACCATCCTCGTACACCTCGAATTCGACCATGCGGGCGAGATCCTCAAGTTCTTCACCGAGCGTCTGCGCAACGATGTCCTGCTACGCATCGCCACGCTCGACGGCGTGCAGCCGGTGGCCCTGCGCGAGCTGAACGAGGCGCTGACCCGCCTGCTGGCCGGCTCGGCCACCAACGTCAAGAAGGCGGCGATGGGCGGCATTCGCCACGCGGCCGAAATCCTCAACTTCGTCGGCCAGCAGGCGGAAACCGCCATCGTCGACAATGTGCGCGAATACGATCCCGATCTGGCACAGAAGATTCTCGACGAGATGTTCGTCTTCGAGAACCTGCTCGACGTGGACGACCGCGGCATCCAGTTGCTGCTGCGCGAGATCCAGTCCGATTCGCTGATCCTCGCACTCAAGGGCTCGTCGCCCGAGTTGCGCGAGAAAATCTTCAAGAACATGTCGCAGCGCGCTGCCGAGATGCTCAAGGAAGATCTCGAATCGAAAGGTCCGGTGCGCCTCTCGGAAGTCGAGGCCGAGCAGAAGGAAATCCTCAAGATCGCGCGCCGCCTCGCCGACGAAGGCCAGATCCAGCTCGGCGGCAAGGGCGGCGACGATCAGATGATCTGAGCGCCCCGGCGGGAAGCGCATGAGCGAACACCCTTCGAAACTGACGGCCTGGGAACGCTGGGAGCTGGCGAGCTTCGATGCGGCGCCGGCGGCCGCCGCCGCGGCGAAAAAGCCTGCGGCCGCGACACCGCCCCCGGCCGAAACGCCACCGGACCTGTCGGCCGTAAAACTGCCGACTGCCGAAGAAATCGAGCAGATCCACCAGCAGGCCCACGACGAAGGCTTCAAAAAGGGCCGGGGAGACGGCTACCAGGCCGGCTACAAGGAAGGTCAGGCCAAGGCACTGGCCGAAGCCCAGCGTTTCACGCACGCTACGGCCAAGCTCGAACGGGCGCTCGGCGAACTCGAAGCGAGCGTGGCCGACGAATTGCTGGCACTGGCCACGGAAATCGCCCGGGAAGTGGTCCGCCAGGAAATCTCGGCCAGGCCCGAAACCCTGCTGAGCGTGGTGCGTGAGGCGCTGGCCCAGTTGCCCCACCAGCACGCCGCGATCTATCTGCACCCGGATGACGCCTCGCTGCTGCGCTCGTACATGGGCGACCAGCTGACGCATGCCGGCCATCGTCTCCACGAGGATTTCAAGCTGGCACACGGCGACTGCATTCTCGAAGCCGGGGGCACACAGGTGGATGCCAGCGTGGCGATGCGCTGGCGACGCGTGCTGGAAGGACTGGGCATTGCTGCGGCCTGGCAGCCGGATCCGGCCGCCGTCCCGCCAGCACCGGCCAGCCCGCAGGGCGCAGGACGCTACGAAGTGGCGGTCCCGAGCAACGCGAGGGATGGGGCATCGCCTCACACTTTCGGGCCGGACGAGCAATGAATCCGGAGCGCCTGCGTGACTTCCTGCAGGACTGTCGACGCCGGACGGCCACCCCGCAACCCTTCCGCGTCGCCGGCCGGCTGACGCGCATCAACGGCCTCGTCATGGAGGCGGCCGGCCTCAAGCTGCCGCTCGGGTCGAGCTGCCAGATCGAAGCTCCCGGCGGCGGCACGGTCGAAGCGGAGGTGGTCGGCTTCGCCGGCGAAAAGCTCTACATGATGCCGACCGTGGATGTCTACGGCCTGGCCCCCGGTGCGCACGTGCTGCCGCTGGAAACCCCGCCACCGCCGCCGCGGCTGGGGCAGACCAGCAGCCCGCGCCGGCGCACGCTCGATCGCGCCAAGCACCTGCCGGTCGGCAGCCAGCTGCTGGGCCGCGTGGTCGACGGCAACGGCCGGCCACTCGACGGGCTCGGCCCGCTCGGCGACAAAACCACCCGGTCGCTGATCGGCCGTCCGGCCAATCCGCTGGAGCGCGAGCCGATCGCCACGACGCTTGACGTCGGCATTCGCGCCATCAACGCACTGCTCACCGTCGGCCGCGGCCAGCGGCTCGGCCTGTTCGCCGGCTCGGGCGTCGGCAAGAGCGTGCTGCTCGGCATGATGGCGCGCTATACGGCGGCCGATGTGATCGTCGTCGGCCTGATCGGCGAGCGCG
>CAYNCH010000260.1:2741-3417 GCA_964395815.1 uncultured Methyloversatilis sp. | reverse complement strand
CGAGCAGGCCGGCAAGCTTGATCCCGGCCTGCTGGCATCGGCCGAAGCGGTGCGTAACTGGATGATCATCGTGATTGCCATCGCCTCGGTCGTCGGTTTGGCGGCATTCGTCCTGCTGGCGCGCCTGCTGCTCAGCCTGCTGGGTGGCGAACCGCAGTACGCGGCGGACGTGGTCAAGCGCATTTCCGCGGGCGACCTGAGCGCTACGATCGACCTGAAACCGGGCGACGACCGCAGCCTGCTGGCCGCCATCGCACGGATGCGGACCAGCCTGCGCGAGATGACGGAGGAGCTTTCCGAGGCCTCCGGCCAGTTGCGTGAAACGGCGGGCGGCTTCCATGGCATCGTGACCAACCTGCAGTCCGGGACGGCCGACCAGAGCGCCGCAGCTCAGGATGTGGCCAGCGCGGTGGTAAGGCTGTCGGCGGGTGTCGACAATATCGCCGCCCAGACCGCCGAAGTGGATCGCCTGGCCGAGGCGAGCCTGGTGCGGACGAAGGAGGGCAACGTCAGCCTTTCGTCGATGATCGGCGAACTGTCGCTCGCCGAGACCTCGGTGCGCGAGATGACCGACACGGCGCGCGAGTTCGTCAATAGCGCTTCGGCCATCACCAGCATGACCCGCGAGGTGCGCGACATTGCCACCGGCATGGCGTGCGAGCAGTGCGCTCATGAA
>CAYNCH010000260.1:0-2731 GCA_964395815.1 uncultured Methyloversatilis sp. | reverse complement strand
TGCCGACCAGACCAACCTGCTGGCCCTGAACGCCGCCATCGAGGCGGCACGGGCGGGCGAGCAGGGCCGCGGCTTTGCGGTGGTTGCCGACGAGGTGCGCAAGCTTGCGGAAAAGTCGGCCAACACCGCCAGTGCCATCGATGGCGTGACGCGCAGCCTCGAAGAACAGGCTAGTCGCGTCGAGGTGATGCTCGACCGTGGCCTGGCCGCATTGGGGACGTCGCAGGAATATCTCGAGACGGTCGCGGTCACGCTGGGGGAGACCAATCATACGGTGAGCGAAACCACCGAGGGCATGGGCCGCATCAACGACGCGGTGCGCGATCAGTCGCATGCGAGTGCCGAAATTTCTTCCAGCGTCGATCGCATCGCGGCGATGGCCTCGTCCTTCGATATGACCGTCAGCCAGGTGGTCGCCAGCGCGGAGCAGCTGGAGGCCTTGGCTGGCAGGCTCGAAACGGCTGTCCGGCGCTTCAGAACATGAGGAATGGCGTAATATTCCCCACCCGGGGCTCGGGCCAGCCGCGGATCCCGATCAACATTTCCCCCGCCCGAAAGGTGGTCGAATGTCTGAATTACTGAAGAACATCGATGCGCGTACCCGGCTTGCCGGCACGAACAAGCTCGAAATCCTGCTGTTTTCGCTCGGCAAGGACCTGCGCACCGGGCGCGAAGAAACCTTCGGCATCAACGTCTTCAAGGTGCGCGAAGTCATGCGTACCCCGCCGATCACGGGTGCTCCCGACATGCCGGCCGCCGTCAAGGGCATGGTGTCCCTGCGCGGCATCCTCGTACCGGTCGTCGATCTGGCCGATTTCATCAGCATGCAGACCGAGACGCCGCGCGACATCATGATCGTGACCGAGTACAACGGCCATACGCAGGGCTTCCTGGTCGAGTCGGTCGATACCATCCTGCGTCTCGACTGGGCGCGCATGCGCGTACCGCCCGAAATGCTGACCGCCAACCTCGGCGGCCTGGTCACCGCCGTCACCGAGCTGCAGGATGGCCGCCTGGTCATGATGCTCGACGTCGAGCGCATCCTGTCCGATACCGCCAAGTACGACGACGAGCTGGCATTCACTGCCATCCAGCCGATCGGCAAGGAGGGACTGGCCATCATCTACGCCGACGATTCGTCGGTGGCGCGCGGCCAGATCGAGCGCACGCTCAACGTCCTGGGCATTCGCGGTATCGCCGCGATGAATGGCCGGCAGGCCTGGGAGGAGTTGCAGCGCATCGCCAACTATGCCGATGCCAGCGGCCGGTCGGTGAAGGAGTTGGTGCAGCTAGTGCTTACCGATGTCGAAATGCCTGAGATGGATGGCTACATCCTGACCAAGAACATCAAGTCGGACCCGCGCTTTGCCGGCGTGCCGGTGATCATGCATTCCTCCCTGTCGTCGATGTCGAACCAGCAGCTCGGCAAGTCGGTCGGGGTGGATGAGTACGTCCCCAAGTTCGAGCCGCAGCGTCTGGCCGAGACCCTGAGCCGGCTGTTGCTGCAGCAGGAAACGGCAGCGCCGGTGGCATCCTGAAGGTGAGATCATGAACATGGCCAACTCCCTGCTGTCCCAACCGATGCCTGCTTCGCTGATCGATAGTGTCGATGCCCGCACCAAGCTGGCGGGATCGAACCGGATGGAAATCCTGCTGTTCAACCTGGGCACCAATGAGACCTTCGGCATCAACGTCTTCAAGGTCCGCGAAGTCAGCAAAACGCCCGCGATCACCAAGTCGCCGCACATGCCCGATGGCGTCGAGGGCCTGATCAGCTTGCGTGGCAACGTCATTCCCGTCGTCTCGCTGTCGAAGGTCATGCATCTGGCCGATGCGCCGGCCGGCCTCGGCGAATCCATGATGGTGACGGAGTACAGCAAGCGCACGCTCGGTTTTCTCGTCCACGGGGTCGACCGCATCATCCGCGTCGAGTGGGATCGCGTGCGCGCGCCGGAGTCGGTCACCAGCGGGGCACATGCCTATATCACCGCGATCACCGAACTCGACAACGGCAAGCTCGTGTCGATCGTCGATGTCGAGCAGATCATGGCCAACACCTTCGGCGAAGGCGTGATCGGACAGATCGACAAGATGGGCGGCGAAGAGGACTACAACATCTTCTTCGTGGATGACTCCGCGGTAGCCCGCAAGAAGATCTCGGAAGTACTCGAAAAGATGGGCGTCAAGCACAAGCATGCGCAGAACGGCCTTGAAGCCTGGACGCGCCTGTCGGGCATGGCGGCCCACGCCCAGCAGACCGGTCGCAGCCTGAAGGAAGAGGTAAACCTGATCCTCGTCGATGCCGAAATGCCCGAGATGGATGGATACGTGCTGACCAAGCATATCAAGTCCGACAAGCGCTTCAACGGCATTCCGGTCGTCATGCACTCCTCGCTGTCCTCGGAAGCCAACCGCTCGATGGGCAAGAGCGTGGGCGTGGATGCCTATGTCGCCAAGTTCGATGCCGAGGCGCTGGCCGATACCCTGCGTCCCCTGCTGCTCAAGTCGCAGCGCGATTGACCGTCAATTCCATGTAACTGGTTTCACCCGGAGAACGCTTCATGCCTGCAGATCCCAGCAAAATCAAATTTCTCGTCGTCGATGACTTTTCGACGATGCGTCGCATCGTCCGCAACCTGCTGAAGGAGCTCGGCTTCACCAACGTGGACGAGGCGGAAGACGGCGCGGTGGCGTGGCAGAAGCTGCAGGGCGGCGGTTTCGATTTCGTCAT
>CAYNCH010000259.1:0-3436 GCA_964395815.1 uncultured Methyloversatilis sp. | reverse complement strand
CGGTGCCGGCGGCGGAGTTGATGCGGCCGGCCGGGACGAAGCCGTTTTCCTGGGCATCGAGGAAGCGGGCTTCCCAGTGGGCGCGTTTGTCTTCGGTTTCGATGCCGGCGAGGGCGCGGGCGACGCGGCTGCGTACATCATGCACGTTACGCTCGCTGCCCTTGGCATACTTTTCAAGCAGCACTTCGCCGGAAATTTCCTGAGGCAGGGGTAAGCCCAGTTGTCCGGTGTATTCGTCGTGCGACGGTTCCTGAACGTTGGCGGTGATCTGTTCGATGGTCATGGTCGGGTTCACTGTTGATGAGGGGTGTGAATTTGCAGGAGCTTTGAAGCGGGCGTGGCAAGCGAGCGGCGAAGCATAGCGAGACCTCCGGGATGTTCAAAGTAAAAAATTTTTGCTTTGTTTAAAAACATGAACTTACGTTTTTTTCTAGTGCATGGTGGAATTTATACCACTACATATAGTAGGTTTCTGACAACGAAAAGCGCGAGAAAAATCAGTCTGTTGGGGTGCTTGGCGGCGGGGTGGGATTGTTGCGTTGCCGCAAATCGACGGGCCGGCATGGGGTTGACTTGATCGACGTCTTTTCACTTCCCTTGCCTGGCAAGGGGTGCGAGAATTCGCACCTATTACAAAAGGCATGAGCGGGGCCGTCGCTTGGCCCAAAAGAGGTCAAGGCAGGGGGCCAAGGCAGGCCGCAGGGGACCGGAAAACTTGGATAGCCCAGCGCAGGAAATCGGCAACAGCCATGATTTCGCCGAGGTACGGGCGGAAGTGCATCGCCTCGTGCGTACGATGGCGCCCGGCCACGATCTCCGCCTGATCGATTGCGCTTTCGACCTCATCGAGCGTGGGTGTGCCGGTCAGCTCGATGGTTATGTGGCCCTGCAGACGCCTTATCACGACCGGGCGCACATGCTGGAGGTCGTGCTCTGCAGTGCCCGCCTGTTGCACGCACTGCATCTGGGCGGTCAGCCGATCGATGCCCTGACCATCGACGCCAGCATTGTCGGGGCGCTGTTGCATGATTCCGGCTATCTGATGAATGACGCGGAGGCCCGGCGGGCGTCAGGCTCCGGGGCACAGTTCACGCTGGTGCACGTGGTGCGTGGCGTGGTCTTCGCCGAAACCCGGCTGGCCGAGCGGATGTCTCCCGAATTGCTGTCGGCGACCGGCAAGGTGATCCTTACGACCGATCATCGGCCGGGTGCGGTGATGCCGGCCTACGATTCGCCGGCAGAACGCCTGGCCGCCCGGGTGACCGCCACGGCTGATCTGGTGGGGCAGATGGCGAATCGCGAATATCTCGAACGACTGTTGCTGCTGTATTACGAATTTCGCGAGGCGGGCATCGACATGTTCGCGGACGTACATGATCTGCTCGAAAAAACCGACGGTTTTTACCGCCTGATGTCCGCCCGGCTGCAAAACGAACTGGGCGGTCTGGCGCCGCAACTGGTCAGGCATTTCGAACGCGAGCGCGGCGTGTATCGCAACTACTACACCGAATCGATCGGCCGGAACCTCGCTTACCTGGCCACCCTGACCCGGGAAGACCGGGCACGGCGCTTCGAGTATCTGAAGCGCGGCGGGATCGTCGATCGGGCACTGGAGATGTTGAAAGAATGAATACACGCGTCGATAGCGAAGATCTGCAACGGCTTGAACAGCAACATGTCGGGGTCGCGCAGCGCCTGGAGGCGTTCGCACATCAGCTGTTCGATGCCTCGCAGCGGGAAGCGGCGGTCATCGGCTTGCTCGATCTCATCACCGAGATGAGCATGCACTTCGGCTTCGAGGAGGCCCTGATGGATGGCGCCGCCTATCCCGAACTGGACCACCACCGCCGCCAGCACATGGGCCTCGTCATCGAGCTCGGTTTGCTGCTCGATCGTGTCGAGGCGATGGTCGACCTGACCGAGGTGGCGCGCAGTAGCGATTTCCTGGCACGCTGGTATCGCCAGCATACCGAGCACAGCGACGGTCCGATGCTGCGCTGGTACGCTTCAGTCGCCTGAGCCTGCCTGGCCACCCTGGCCGCTCGCGGTGGCTGGCGCCTGCCGCGACTCCAGCGCTTCCCAGCGCTCCAGCAATTCAAGCAGTTCGGTATCGATGGCGGCCAGGCGCGTGGCGACGGACTGCGCCTCCTGCGGCTGGGCATAGAGCGCCGGGTCTTCGAGACGTGCGCTCAGCGCAGTCTGCTCGGCTTCGAGCGCGGCGATGCGGTCCGGCAGCGTTTCGAGTTCGCGCTGCTCCTTCCAGCTGAGTTTCGCCGGTTTTGCGCGTTCTTCGCGCCGTCCCGCCGGCGCCGACTTTTGCGGGGCTGCCTCCTGCCGTTCAGCGCGCCCGGTTGCCCGGCGCCGGGCCTGGTAGTCGGCCCAGTCGCTGTAGCCACCGGCGTATTCGTGCCAGGTGCCGGCATTTTCCCCGTTGCCTTCCGCCGCGATGGTCTGGGTGACGATGGCATCGAGGAAGGCGCGGTCGTGGCTGACCAGGAACACCGTGCCGGCGTAGTCCTGCAGCAGGTCTTCCAATAAATCGAGGGTGTCGATGTCGAGGTCGTTGGTCGGTTCGTCGAGCACCAGCACATTGGCCGGGCGGGCGAACAGCCGTGCCAGCAACAGCCGGTTGCGCTCGCCACCGGACAGCGACTTCACCGGCGAGCGGGCGCGCTGCGGCGCGAACAGGAAGTCGCCGAGGTAGCCGACCACATGCTTGCGGGTGCCGGCAATCTCGACGTAGTCCGAGCCCGGCGAGATGATGTCGGCGAGCGTCGCCTCCGGATCGAGCTGGGCGCGAAACTGGTCGAAGTAGGCGACTTCCATTCTCGTGCCGCGTTTCACCGTGCCGCTGTCAGCCGGCAACTCGCCGAGGATCAGCCTCAGCAGGGTGGTCTTGCCCGCGCCGTTGGGGCCGATCAGGCCGATGCGGTCGCCGCGCAGGATACGGCAGGAGAAGTCGCGCACGACCTGCTTCGCGCCGAAGGATTTATTCACGTGCTGCAGCTCGGCGACCAGCTGGCCGCTCTTCTCGCCGGCATCGAGCTGCAGCTTCACCTGGCCGATGCGTTCGCGCCGTGCCGCACGCTCGGCGCGCAGCTTGTCCAGCCGCTGCACGCGGAACACTGCGCGGGTGCGGCGCGCTTCGACGCCCTGGCGAATCCAGACTTCTTCTTCCTTGAGCAACTTGTCGAAGCGGGCGGCGGCCTTGGCTTCGTCGGCGAGCTCCTGCTCCTTGCGCGCCTTGTAGGCGGCGTAGTTGCCGGGATGGCTTGCCAGCTTGCCGCGATCCAGTTCGACGATGCGGGTGGCCAGCCGGTCGAGGAAGCGGCGGTCGTGGGTAATCAATAGCAGCGTGACGCCGGTTTCCAGCAGGAAATCTTCCAGCCATTCGATGGCGGCGATGTCGAGGTGGTTGGTCGGCTCGTCGAGCAGC
>CAYNCH010000258.1:0-3450 GCA_964395815.1 uncultured Methyloversatilis sp. | reverse complement strand
GTGTTCGTCCAGGGGGCGACGCGCGGCGACGGGTTTACCGGCGAGGATGTGACCCAGAATCTGCGTACCGTGCGCAATATCCCCTTGCGCCTGACGGGCAGCGGCTTCCCCGAGACGCTGGAGGTGCGCGGCGAGGTGCTGATGCTGCGTATCGACTTCGAGAAGCTCAACGAGCGCCAGCAGGTCGCCGGCGAGAAACTGTTCGCGAATCCGCGCAATGCCGCGGCCGGTAGCCTGCGCCAGCTCGATCCGAAAATCACCGCCACGCGGCCGTTGCGCTTCTTCGCCTACAGCGTTGCGGATGTCGGCGCCGTCTCGCCAGCGCCGACTTTTCACAGTTCGATGATGGAACGGCTGGCGAACTGGGGATTTCCGCTGGCGGTCGAACGTGCGGTGGTGCAGGGTGCTGCCGGCCTGTTGGGCTATTACGAGAAAATCGGCGCATTGCGGCGCGGCTTGCGCTACGACATCGACGGCGTCGTCTACAAGGTGAATCGCATCGCCGACCAGGAAAAGCTCGGTTTCGTCTCGCGCGCACCGCGTTTCGCCATCGCCCACAAGTTTCCCGCCGAGGAGGCGCTGACCACGGTGGAGGCCATCGAGGTGCAGGTCGGCCGCACCGGTGCGATCACGCCCGTGGCGCGTCTGGCGCCGGTGTTCGTCGGTGGTGTCACGGTCACCAATGCGACGCTGCACAACGAGGACGAAGTGCGCCGCAAGGATGTGCGCGTCGGCGATACCGTGATCGTGCGGCGTGCCGGCGACGTGATTCCCGAGGTCGTGGCGGTGGTGATCGGGAAGCGGCCGATTCTCGCGCCCGAATTCGTGATGCCGAAGAAGTGCCCGGTGTGCGGCTCGGCGGTCGAGAAGCCGGACGACGAGGCTATTGCCCGTTGCAGCGGCGGCCTGTATTGTCCGGCACAGCGCAAGCAGGCGCTCTGGCATTTCGCGTCCAGGCGTGCCATGGATATCGAGGGCCTGGGCGAAAAACTCGTCGATCAACTGGTGGATCACGGTCTGGTGAAAACGCCGGCCGACCTCTACAAGCTTGGGGCAAACACGCTGGCGCGACTGGAACGCATGGCCGAGAAGTCGGCCGCCAACCTGCTGGCAGCCATCGAAGCGAGCAAGCGGACGACCCTGGCCCGCTTCATCTACGCGCTCGGTATCCGCAACGTTGGCGAGGCGACCGCGAAGGATCTGGCGCGCCACTTCGGTGCGCTCGACGTTCTGATGGCCGCCGATGCGGAACGCCTGCAGCAGGTGCCGGATGTCGGTCCGGTGGTCGCGGCATCGATCGCGCGTTTCTGCGCCGAGCCGCACAATCGCGAAGTGATCGGCCAGTTGCGCGCCGCGGGTGTGCAGTGGCCGGAGGGCGAACCGGTCCAGACAGCTGTGGCGTCCGCGTCGGGTGTCGCCGGCAAGACGTTCGTGCTGACGGGTACCTTGCCGGTGCTGACGCGTGAGGCGGCGAAGGAACTGATCGAGGCACGGGGTGGCAAGGTTGCCGGTTCGGTGTCGAAGAAGACCGATTTCGTCATAGCCGGGGCGGAAGCAGGCAGCAAATTGACGAAGGCGCAGTCGTTGGGCGTTACCATTCTGGATGAGGCGCAATTCAGGGAGTTGCTGGAAGATGAATAAAGTCACCAAGGCCGTGTTCCCGGTTGCCGGGATGGGTACGCGTTTTTTGCCAGCTACCAAGGCGAGCCCGAAGGAAATGCTGCCGATCGTCGACAAGCCGCTGATCCAGTATGCGGTGGAGGAGGCGGTTGCCGCCGGTGTCACCGACATGATCTTCGTCACGGGACGTTCGAAACGTGCCATCGAGGATCATTTCGACAAGGCCTACGAGCTTGAAAGCGAGCTGGAACTGCGTGGCAAGACGAAACTGCTGGAATTCGTGCGCGGCCTGCTGCCGAAGAACATCAACTGCATCTACATCCGCCAGGCCGAGGCGCTCGGTCTCGGCCATGCGGTACTGTGCGCCAAGCCGGTGATCGGCGACGAGCCTTTCGCCGTGCTGCTTGCCGATGACCTGCTCGATGGCGATGTACCCGTGATGAAGCAGATGGTCGATGCCTACGACTATTACCGCTGCTCGGTACTCGGCGTGCAGGACGTGCCGCGTGAGGATACGGCCAGCTACGGCATCGTCGATGCGAAGCCGCTGGCGGATCGCGTCGAGCGCGTGAGCGCCATCGTCGAAAAGCCGCGGCCGGATGTCGCGCCCTCGACGCTCGCGGTGGTCGGCCGCTATGTGCTGACCGCGCGCATCTTCCATCATCTCGAGAACGTGCAACCCGGTGCCGGCGGCGAGATCCAGCTGACCGACGCCATTTCGGCGCTGCTTGCCGAGCAGCAGGTGCTCGGTTACCGCTATGAGGGCGTGCGCTACGACTGTGGTTCCAAGCTTGGCTACCTGCAGGCGACGGTCGAATATGCGCTGCGTCATGCCGAGGTCGGGACCGATTTCGCCGCCTACCTGCGCGGATTGAACAAGCTGCCATGAACCCTGCGAACGCCGACCTTCACTGCCATTCCACCGTTTCCGACGGCCTGCTGGCCCCGGCCGACATCGTGGCCCGCGCCGCCGCCAATGGCGTCGACCTGCTGGCCCTGACCGATCACGACGAAATCGGCGGGCTGGATGAGGCCATGGCCGCCGCGTCGTCGTGCGGCCTGCGGCTGGTGACCGGCACCGAGATCTCGGTGTCATGGGGCGACGACCAGACGGTGCATATCGTCGGGCTGAATTTCGATCATCGTCACCCCGGTCTTGTTGCCGGCCTCGCCCGCGTGCGCGGCGGGCGCGATGCGCGTGCCGGCCGCATGGCGGTCGAGCTTGCCAAGGTCGGCATCGACGGTGCCTACGAGGGCGCGCTCAAGTACGCCGGCAATCCGGCGCTGATCTCGCGCTCGCACTTCGCGCGCTACATCGTCGAGCGCGGCTTTGCGCCGGATGTGAAGACGGTTTTCGACCACTGGCTGGCCAAGGACAAGCCGGGTTATGTCAGTCATCCCTGGGCCGAGTTGTCCGAGGCGCTGAACTGGATTCATGCCGCCGGTGGCATCGCGGTGATCGCCCATCCGGGGCGTTATCGGCTGACCGGTACCGAACGTCGCCAGCTCTATGCCGCCTTCAAGGAGCTCGGCGGCGATGGCATCGAGGTCGTGTCAGGTTCGCATGGCGCGGACGAGGTGCGCGAATTCGCCGGCATTGCGCGCGAGTTCGGCTTTCTCGCCTCGCGCGCATCCGATTTCCACGGGCCGGGCGAGAGCTATACCGATCTCGGCCGCATGGCGCAAGTGCCGCCCGACCTCAAACCTGTCTGGGCGGACTGGTGATGGCCCAGTTCTTCGAACTCCATCCACACGACCCGCAACCGCGCCTCGTCGCGCAGGCGGCGGAGATCATGCGCAAGGGTGGGCTGGCGGCGTTCCCGACCGACT
>CAYNCH010000257.1:0-3457 GCA_964395815.1 uncultured Methyloversatilis sp. | reverse complement strand
AGATGGCCGAGCCGCGCTGGGTGATCTCGATGGGCTCCTGCGCCAATGGCGGCGGTTACTACCATTATTCCTATTCCGTCGTGCGTGGCTGCGATCGTATCGTGCCGGTCGACATCTATGTGCCGGGCTGTCCGCCAACAGCCGAGGCCTTGCTCTACGGCATCATCCAGTTGCAGAACAAGATTACCCGTACCAACACCATCGCTCGCGTCTGATTACTATTCCATGAGTTTCAAACTCGAAAAGTTGTCGCAGAGTCTCACCGAAGTATTCGGTATTCGTCTGACGGCGTCGGTCTTGCGTTTGGGTGAGTTGACTGTCGAAGTTCCGGCAGCCGATTATCTGGAGGTGGCGCGTACCTTGCGTGACCATCCCGACCTGCAGTTCGCTCAACTGATCGATTTGACCGGGGTTGACTATTCGGCGCATGCTGGCTGGAGCGGGAAGCGCTTTGCCGTTGCGCTTCATTTGACTTCACTGCATTTGAACTGCCGTTTGCGGTTGCGGACTTTCGCGGAAGATGATGGCTTTCCCGTGCTACCCAGCATGGTCGATGTCTGGAGTTCGGCTAACTGGTACGAGCGCGAAGCGTTTGACATGTTCGGCATCCTGTTTGACGGGCATGACGATCTGCGGCGTATCCTCACCGACTATGGTTTCGTCGGTCATCCGTTCCGCAAGGATTTTCCGGTGTCCGGCTACGTCGAGATGCGCTACGACCCCGAGAAGCAGCGTGTGGTTTACCAGCCGGTGACGATCGAGCCGCGTGAAGTTACGCCGCGAATCGTCCGCGAGGAGAATTACGGTCGTGGCTGAAATCAAGAACTACACGCTAAACTTCGGCCCCCAGCACCCGGCCGCACACGGTGTTCTCCGGT
Organism: uncultured Methyloversatilis sp.; assembly: GCA_964395815.1. Taxonomy (GTDB): domain Bacteria; phylum Pseudomonadota; class Gammaproteobacteria; order Burkholderiales; family Rhodocyclaceae; genus Sulfuricystis. The sequence continues at coordinate 2,579 of CAYNCH010000257.1, read as the reverse complement.
TGGTGCTTGAACTGGATGGTGAAGTGATTGTGCGTGCCGATCCGCATATCGGTCTCCTCCATCGGGGTACCGAAAAACTGGCCGAAACCCGCACGTGGCTGCAGAACGTACCCTATCTTGACCGGCTCGACTACGTGTCGATGATGTGTAACGAGCATGCCTATTGCCTTGCCGTGGAGCGCCTGCTCGGTATCGAGGTACCCCTTCGTGCCCAGTACATCCGGGTGATGATGGATGAGGTAACGCGCATCCTGAATCATCTGCTCAATATTGGTACCCACGCGCTGGATATCGGCGCGATGGCCATGGTGCTCTACACCTTCCGTGAACGAGAGGATCTTCTCGACGTTTATGAGGCGGTTTCCGGTGCCCGCCTCCATGCAGCCTACTACCGTCCCGGTGGCGTCTATCGGGATCTGCCCGACAGCATGCCGAAATACGAAGTCTCGAAGTGGAAAAGTGCGGCTGATGTGGCGCGTCTGAACGAGCCCCGCCAAGGTTCGTTGCTCGACTTCCTTGAAGACTTTACCGACCGCTTCCCGGCGATTCTCGATGAGTACGAGACGCTCCTGACCGAAAACCGTATCTGGAAGCAGCGCACCATCGGCGTTGGTGCCGTATCTCCGGAGCGTGCCCTGCAGTTGGGCTTTACCGGCCCGATGCTGCGCGGCTCCGGCATCGAATGGGATCTGCGCAAGAAGATGCCCTATGAGGTTTATGATCGACTGGACTTCGACATTCCTGTTGGTGTGAATGGCGATTGCTACGACCGTTACCTCGTGCGCATGGAAGAGATGCGCCAGGCCAACCGTATCGTGCGCCAGTGCATCGAGTGGCTGCGCAACAATCCGGGGCCGGTCATCACCGACAACCACAAGGTGGCGCCGCCCTCCCGCGAGTCGATGAAGGCCAACATGGAAGAGTTGATTCACCACTTCAAGCTTTTCACCGAAGGCATTCATGTGCCGCCGGGCGAGGTGTATGCAGGTATCGAGCACCCGAAGGGCGAGTTCGGCGTCTATGCAATTTCCGATGGCGCGAACAAGCCCTATCGTTTCAAGTTGCGCTCGCCGGGATTCCCGCATCTGGCGGCGACCAACGAGATGGCAAAGGGCCACATGATCGCCGATGCCACGGCCATCATCGGCACCATCGACCTCGTGTTGGGCGATACGGATAGATAAGCATGCTGAGCCAGGAATCCCTTCAGAAGATTGATCGCGAAGTTGCCAAGTATCCGGCCGACCAGAAGCAATCCGCCGTGATGGCGGCACTGCATATCGCCCAGGTGGAGAAAGGCTGGTTGTCGCGCGAACTGATTGGCTTCGTCGCACAATATCTCGAGATGCCCGAGATGGCTGCTTACGAAGTGGCGAGTTTCTACAACATGTACGACCTCGCTCCGGTCGGCAAATACAAGATCACCGTTTGCACCAACCTGCCGTGCGCCCTGTCCGGTGGTGTGCATGCGGCCGAGTACCTGAAGGGGAAACTGGGGATCGAACTGGGCGAGACAAGTGCGGACGGCAAGTTCACCCTGAAAGAAGGGGAGTGCATGGGCGCTTGCGGCGATGCGCCCGTCATGCTGGTGAATAACGTGCATATGCGCTGCTTCATGACGCCGGAAGAAATCGACAAGTTGCTCGAGGAGTGCAAGTAACCATGGCGATCCTCGAAGCGATCAATCCAACCCTCACCGCCGGCTGGCAGCAACCCGATGTGCGCGACCTGAACAAGGACACCGGCTGGCGCCTCAAGGATTACGAGACACGTGGCGGTTATCAGGCACTCAAGAAACTGTTCGGCGACAAGCTGACGCAGGACCAGGTCATTGCCGAAGTGAAGGCTTCGGTGCTGCGCGGTCGTGGGGGCGCCGGCTTCCCGACCGGCCTGAAGTGGAGCTTCATGCCGCGCGCCTTTCCCGGCGACAAGTATGTGGTGTGCAACACCGACGAGGGCGAGCCCGGCACCTTCAAGGATCGTGACATCATGCGGCTGGATCCGCATTCGGTCATTGAAGGGATGATCATCGCCGGCTTCGCGATGGGCGCGGCGCGGGGCTACAACTACATCCACGGCGAAGTGTTCGAGCTGTACCAGAGGTTCGAAGAAGCACTGGCCGAGGCGCGTGCTGCCGGCTATCTGGGCCAGAACATCCTCGGTTCGGGCTTCGATTTCGATCTGTTCGCCCACCACGGCTATGGTGCCTACATCTGCGGCGAGGAAACCGGCCTGCTCGAATCGATCGAGGGCAAGAAGGGCCAGCCGCGCTTCAAGCCGCCGTTCCCGGCCAGTTTCGGCCTCTACGGCAAGCCGACCACGATCAACAACACCGAGACCTTCGCTTCGATTCCCACCATCCTGCGTCAGGGCGGTCAGGCCTTCCTCGATCTCGGCAAGCCGAACAACGGCGGCACCAAGCTGTTCTCGGTGTCCGGCCATGTCAACAAGCCGGGCAACTTCGAGGTGCCGATGGGCACGCCGTTCAGCAAGCTGCTCGAGATGGCCGGCGGCATGCGCGGCGGCCGCAAGCTGAAGGCCGTCATCCCCGGCGGTTCGTCCGCCCCGGTGCTGCCCGC
>CAYNCH010000256.1:0-3468 GCA_964395815.1 uncultured Methyloversatilis sp. | reverse complement strand
ATTCCTCGCCAACATGAGCCACGAGATCCGCACGCCGATGAACGCCATCATCGGCCTCACCCACCTGCTGCGCCGCGATGTCAGCGAGCCGCGCCAGGCCGGGCATCTGGTCAAGATCGCCGACGCCGCGCACCATCTGCTCGGCATCATCAACGACATCCTCGACCTGTCGAAGATCGAAGCCGGCAAGCTGGAGATCGAGGCCACCGATTTCGAGGTCGAGCGCGTCATCGACAACGTCGTCAGCCTGCTCCGCGAGCGCATCGAGGCCAAGGGCCTGTTCCTGACGCTCGACATGATCGCGCTGCCGCCCCTGCTGCACGGCGACGGCCTGCGCCTCGGCCAGATCCTGCTCAATTTCGCCGGCAACGCCGTCAAGTTCACCGCACACGGCAGCATTACCCTGCATGCCCGCGTTGTCGCCGCCGACGACCGCGGCCCGACGCTCCGCTTCGATGTCTGCGATACCGGCATCGGCGTCACCGCGGAGCAGCGCGACCGCCTGTTCCAGCCCTTCGAGCAGGCCGACACCTCGACCACGCGCAAATTCGGCGGCACCGGCCTCGGGCTCGCCATCAGCAAGCGCCTGACCGACCTGATGGGCGGCCAGATCGGCGTCGATAGCGTGCCCGGCCAGGGCGCCACCTTCTGGGTCGAGCTCCCGTTCGGCTGGCCGGCTCCCGCCAGCACCGAGTTGCCGCCCGCCAGTCCGGCGCAGTTGCCGCCCGACGAAGTCGAACGGCGCCTGCGTGCCCATGCCGGCACCCGCCTGCTGCTCGCCGAGGACAACCCGCTCAACCAGGAAGTCGCGATGGAACTGCTGGCCCAGCTCGGCTTCGATGTCGACCTCGCCGAAAACGGCCAGGTCGCCGTCGAACTGGCGCGCCAGCACGCCTACCCGCTGATCCTGATGGACATGCAGATGCCCGTGCTCGGCGGACTGGAGGCGACCCACGCCATCCGCGCACTGCCCGGCCATGCCGCGACGCCGATCCTCGCCATGACCGCCAATGCCTTCGACGAAGACCGCACCGCCTGCCTGGCCGCCGGCATGAACGATCACGTCGCCAAGCCGGTCGATCCGGAAGCGCTGTACGGCGCACTGCTGCGCTGGCTGCCCGCAGCGGGAGCACAGCCCGCCGTCCCGCCGGCGCCGACTTTTGCCCCGGCGGCGGGTCCGAGCGACGACCTGCGCGCGCGCCTCGCGGCGGTGCCGGGACTCGACCTCGCCGCCGGCCTGCGCTCGGTCGGCGGCCGCCTCGCGCTGTACGAACGTGTGCTGCGCAAGCTGCTCGAAAACGCGCTGCTCGACGACCTCGCCCGCGCCTTGACGGCACAGGATCAGCCCACCGCCCACCGCATCGCCCATACCTGGAAAGGCGTCGCCGCCACCGTCGGCGCGCACACCCAGCACGAGCGCATCATCGCCATGGAAGCCCGGCTCAAACCGGCCGACGCCAACCTCGCCGACCCGGCCCTGCAGGAAACGCTGGCGCAATTGCGCACCGATTTCGCCGCACTCTGTGACGACCTGCGCCAAGCCCTGCCGGCAACCACCGCGGACGCCGCCGTAACCACCGGCGCTGCGACCGGCCCCGCGACCACCACCGCCGCGGCGCCTCCCGATCCCGCCGCCGTGCGCCGCGTGGCGGACGAGCTCGATCTGCTGCTCAGCCGCGACGACTTGGCTGCCGTCGCACTGTGTCGCGCCAACCTCGCCCTGCTCACTGCGGCCTTCGGCCCCGCCGCGCGTCGCCTGCAGCAGCAGGTCGACGATTTCGCCTATGAGGAAGCCCTCGCCACCCTGCGTGCAGCCCGCGAGTCGGACTACACTGGCTCCAAGGTATCCACCCCGACATGACCTCCCGCCCACTTTCCCGTCCCGTCATATTCCTGCTTGGACTGCTATTGCCGGTCGCCCTGCTCATGCTCGTCGGCCAGGGCTTGATCCTGTTCTCGGTAGCGACGATGAATGCGGACATCCGCAGCGCCACCGCGAGCCAGAATGCCGACATCGAACGTCTGATCGGCAACAGCCAGCTGCTGGAGCACCTGACAACCACGCAGCAGCGCCTGTTCCTGACGCTCGAAAGCGTAGCCGACGCGCGGCATGCGCCGGCCGACCTGGACACCATACGCGGCACCGTCGTCGCGCGACTCGACGAGATGGAGCGCGATCTGCACGCGATCGAGACGCTGGCCGGCCACACGGCGGGCGGACATGACGAAGTGTTGCACGACCTGGCACGCTACCGCAGCGCCGCGCTGCAGGCGGTGGATCGCGTCGTCGCCGACCCCGCGGCCGCACGGCGTCATGTCGATATCGCGCTCGCCCATCACCTGCGCATCACCCAGCATGTCCGCGCCATCCATCGCGAATTGCTGTCGTCCGTACGCAACCACGCCCAGGCCAAGCAAACCCGCGTCGAACAGCACGCGCACCGGATCATTTCGACCGGCCTGGCCCTGACGGTCATTCTGCTGCTCGGCTGGCTGTTGTTCGGACGCTGGCTTGCCGGTCATCTGTATCGGCTCAGCGCGACCCTGCATGCCCTGGCCAAGGGCGATACGGTCCCACCGCTGCTGCCGCAGGTCGAGTCCATGGCCCGGCGCGGCGACGGCCTGCTGCACGATCTGGCCGCGGCCGTGCTGGCCTTCCGCACCGCCCTGATCGGCAAGCAGACCGCGCAGGCCGTCCTCGGCGAGCGCATGAAGGAGCTGGCCTGCATCTTCGAGGTCACCCGCCTGACCGAGCGCGACGATCTTTCGCTCGACGAGATCCTCACCGCCACGACCCGCCATCTCGCCGCAGCGATGCAATGGCCCGAGCAGGCACGCGTGCGTATCGAGTGCGGCGGCCATATTTTCGGCGCTGCGGTCAGCGGCGACCTCCTGCGTGCCGACTTCATCGGCCGCGACCAGCAGCCGGCCAGCATCCAGATCGGCTATGCCGAACCCCTGCCGGCAACGGCAGGCCCGCGCTTCCTCGACGAGGAAGTCGAACTGGTCGAAAACATCGCCGCGCGTCTCGGCATCGTCATCGAACGCCGGCGCGCCGCCGTCGAGCAACGGGAAATCCGCGAACTGCTGCAGACGATCTTCGACGAATCGCCGATCGCCATCGAACTGGCGGATGCCGCCACCTTGCGCTACCTGGAGGTCAACCGGGTCAGTTGCGAATTGCTCGGCTACAGCCGCGAAGATCTGCTCGGCATGAAGGTCATGGACATCCAGGCCGACATCACGCCCGAGGTGATGCAGGGTCTGGTCGCCGACCTGCTGGCCCGCGGCGGCGCCCAGTTCGAGAACCGTCATCGCACCAAGGATGGCCGCCTCATCGACGCCAGCGTCAACGTGCGCGTGGTGCGGCGCGGCGGCCGCGACTACCTGCTCGGTATCTGGCGCGACGTCAGTGCCGAGAAGGCGGCGCAGGAACAGCTCGCGCAGCAGGTGCGGCAGCTCGAAGCG
>CAYNCH010000255.1:0-3505 GCA_964395815.1 uncultured Methyloversatilis sp. | reverse complement strand
GTCTGCTACCACCCCTGCGAGGGTGCCTGCAACCGCCCGCATGTCGATGATGCCGTCGGCATCAATTCGATCGAACGTTTCCTCGGCGACGAGGCGATCAAGCGCGGTTGGCAATTCGCCCGGCCCACCACCCGCTCCGGCAAGAAGGTGCTGGTGGTCGGCGCCGGCCCGTCGGGCTTGTCGGCGGCCTACCACCTCGCCCGTTTCGGTCATGCGGTCGAGATCCGCGAGGCCGGTCCGTACGCCGGCGGCATGATGCGCTTCGGCATTCCCAAGTACCGCCTGCCACGCGAGGTGATCGACGCCGAGGTGCAGCGCATCCTCAATCTGGGCGTGACGCTGACGCTGGACTGCAAGGTCGCCAACATCGATCAGGCAATGAAGGAGGGAGGCTTCGACGCCGCCTTCCTCGCCGTCGGCGCGCACATCGGCAAACGCGCCTACATTCCCGCCGGCACGGCGGCGAAGATGATCGATGCCGTTTCGGTGCTGCGCTCGATGGAGGGCGAAGAAAAGCCGCAACTCGGCCGCCGCGTCGTCGTCTATGGCGGCGGCAACACGGCCATCGACGTCGCGCGCACCGTCAAGCGCATGGGCGCCGAGCCGGTCATCGTCTACCGCCGCACCCGCGACAAGGCACCCGCCCACGACTTCGAGATCGAGGAGGCGCTGCAGGAAGGCGTGATGGTCAAGTGGCTGTCCACCATCAAGCATGCCGACGCCGGCGAGATCATGATCGAGAAGATGGCGCTCGACGACAAGGGTTTCCCGCAGCCGACCGGCGAGTTCGAGAAACTGGAAGCCGACTCGGTGGTGCTGGCGCTCGGCCAGGATGTCGACCTCGGACTGCTGGAAGGCGTGCCCGGCCTGGAGGTGAAGGACGGCGTGGTACAGGTCGGCCCGAACATGATGACCGGCCACCCCGGCCTGTTCGCCGGTGGCGACATGGTGCCCTCGGAGCGCACCGTCACCGTCGCCGTCGGCCACGGCAAGAAAGCCGCCCGTCATATCGACGCCTGGCTGCAAGGCCAAACCTACGCCCCGCCGCCCAAGCACGAAATCGCCGGCATCGAGAAGCTCAACACCTGGTATTACTCGGAAGCGCCACACGTCGTCCGTCCGACGCTCGACATCCTGCGCCGCCAGTCGAGCTTCGAGGAAGTGGTGCAGGGTCTCGACGAAACGAATGCCCTGTTCGAGGCGCGCCGCTGCCTCAGCTGCGGCAACTGCTTCGAGTGCGACAACTGCTACGGCGTCTGCCCCGACAATGCCGTCATCAAGCTCGGTCCCGGGCGGCGCTTCGAATTCAACTACGACTACTGCAAGGGCTGCGGCGTCTGCGCCGCCGAATGCCCCTGCGGCGCGATCAAGATGGTTCCCGAAGAAAACTGAGCAAGGAGTGCATCATGAAAGACATCGTCTGGAGCGACATCCTAAGCGTCGGATTCAGCGAAATCGACGAGGACCACCGCAAGCTGGTGGGCATCTTCAATACGCTCAATCATGCCGTTAAGGAAGGCGAGTCGCCCGAATACCTCGCCGCGACGCTGGAGGAACTGATCAACTGCACCGTCTGGCACTTCAGCCACGAGGAGCGGCTGATGCTCAAGTATGCCTACCCGGAAACCGCGGAACACAAAACCGAGCACCGCGAACTGATCGACAGCGCGAAGGAACTTCAGCAGGAAATCCTGCAATCCAAGCAGCCGATGGTGGACAACCAGATCCAGTTCCTCGAGCGCTGGCTGACGGAGCACATTCTTACCGCGGACCAGCGGCTCGGCGCATTCCTCTTCGCGGCAGCCTAAGCCTCGGGAGCCTCGGGCGTCACGGGTCGCCCTCGCGGCTCAGCGCCTGCCGTCCAGCCGGCGCCGACTTTTCACTGACGCGGAATCAGCTGCCCCAGTCGGCATCGAGCACGATGCGGTAGCGCGCCTTGCCGGCGCGCAGATGGTCGATGGCGTCGTTGATGCGGCTCATCGGGAAGTGCTCTACCTGCGGCGCGATGCCATGGCGGGCGCAGAAGTCGAGCATCTTCGCCATGCTGGCGGGCGAGCCGATCGGCGAGCCAGAGATGCTTTTCTGGCCGTCGAGCAGCGAAAAGACCCGCACCGGAATCGGCTCCAGCACCGCGCCGACGAAATGCATCCTGCCGTGCGTGCCGAGCGTGGCCAGGATGGCCTTCCAGTCGAGCGGGACATTCACGGTGACGATGACGAGGTCGAACCGGCCGGCGAGTGCGGCGAGCGCGGCGGGATCGTCGCTCGCCACCACATGATGCGCCCCCATCGCCCGCGCCTCGGCGTGCTTGGCGGCACTGGAAGTGAACGCGGTGACCTCGCAGCCCCAGGCGCGTGCGAACTTGACGGCCAGGTGCCCCAACCCGCCGATGCCGACGACACCGACGCGGCTGACGGGCGAGATGCCGAATTCGAGCAATGGGCTGAAGACGGTGATGCCGCCACAGAACAGCGGGCCGGCCGCGGCCGGCACCACGCCCTCGGGCAGCGGCACGGCCCACAACCACTGGGCGCGCATGCGCTCGGCGAAGCCGCCGTGCCGGGTAACGGTGGCCTGCGAATCGCGGCACAGGTGCTGGTCGCCCCCGACGCACGGCGCGCAATGCAGGCAGCTGCTGTTCGTCCAGCCGATGCCGACGCGCTGGCCTAGGTGCAGACCCTTGGCCTCGCTGCCCAGTGCGACGATGCGGCCGACGGCCTCGTGGCCCGCCACCAGCGGATAGGCACTGAAGTTCCAGGCGTTGTCGATCATCGACAGGTCGGAATGACAGATGCCGCAATGCTCGACGGCGATCTCCACTTCGTCCGCACCCAGCGGGCCGGGGTTGTAGGTGTAGGGCTCCAGTTTCTGTCCGGGGCCGGGCGCAGCCCATGCGCGGATCGTGCTCATCGCGATGCTCCTCGTTCGAATGCGGCGCGTCAGCTTATCACCCGGGCGTCCGTGCGCGCAGCTGGCCACAGCCGCCATCGACGTCCTGCCCCGCCGACTGGCGCAGCTTGGCGAGGATGCCGTGCCGATGCAGGTAGCGCGACATGGCGGCCATGCGCTCACGCGACGGACGCCGGTAGCCGTCCGTGCCCGTCTCGTTGTAGGGGATGAAGTTCATCACTGCGTACTTGCCGGCCAGCAGGCGCACGATGGCGGACAGCTCGTCGTCACCATCGTTGATGCCATCGAGCAGCGTCCACTGGTACTGGATCGGATAGCCGGTGGCGCGGGCATAGGCCTCGGCCCGCTCGACGAGTTCCTCCGGCGCGATGTGCGGCGCCTTGGGCAGCAGCCGGGCGCGTAATTCGGCCTGCGTCGAATGCAGCGAGAGTGCCAGCGCCGGACGCACCGGTCCCTGCGGCAGCCGCTCGAACACGCGCCGGTCGCCGACCGTCGAGAACACGAGGTTCTTGTGGCCGATGCCCCCGTGGGTGCCGAGCACTTCGATGGCTTCGAGCACGTTGTCGAGGTTGTGCGCCGGCTCGCCCATGCCCAT